>JBEAQI010000265.1:0-3031 GCA_041163965.1 Verrucomicrobiota bacterium
CCCACTGGATCATCAATACGAATCTTGTCGAAGAACAGAATCGAAAAGACCACCAGCGCTCCAGCAATCGCTCCCACCAGAGCCGCCGCCCAGATACCCATGGAATCGGCTCCCGCGGTAATTCCCACCAGGCCGGCGAGAATACCGTTCAAGGACATCGAAAGATCGGGTTTCTTGATGATGGCCCATCCCACAAAAATGGAGGCCAATCCCCCCGCACACGCCGCCACCGCGGTCGTCACAAACACGAGGGAAACCAATTGGGGATCAGCACTGAGGACCGACCCACCGTTGAATCCAAACCAACCGAGAAAAAGGAGAAACACCCCAATCGTCGCCAAGGGCATGCTGTGGCCAAGTATGGGCTTGATCCTGCCACCAGCTAAATACTTGCCCTTGCGAGGCCCAAGTACCAACACCGCCGCCAAAGCCGCAAAACCGCCAAAGGCATGCACCAGTGACGAACCCGCGAAATCATAGAACTCATTCGCGGACAACCAGCCTCCGCCCCACTGCCAGCTGCCGGTGATCGGATAGAAAAATGTGACCAGCAAAGTCGCCCCCACCATAAAACTGCCCAGCTTGATCCGCTCCGCCACCGCGCCGGAAACAATCGTCGCCGCCGTGGCCGCAAACATCGCTTGGAAGATGAAGTCCGTCCAGTACGTGTAGCTGGCATACTCCGCGGTCATGTTTGCAAAAATATCCGCCTCCGCAAAGCTGTTCGGGATCGGCGACCCAAGGGCGAAGAACCCATTGAAATCTCCGGGATACATCGAATTGAAACCCCAAAGACCGTATGTCATCACCCCCATACAGATGATGAACACATTCTTGAAGAGAATGTTCACGGTGTTCTTGGATTGGGTTAGCCCGGACTCCAAGGTCGCAAAACCGAGGTGCATCGTGAAGACCAGCCCCGCCGCTATGAGCAGCCATAAATTGCTGACCGTAAAAAACGCGGATCCCGCCGTTTCCATGAAGCCTTCGTAGGTGCCGTCTTGGGCCATCAGCGGATTCGCCGCCATCAGGGCCATCAACGCAGGCACCCCTGCCCATGTCGCTAGTTTTCGTGATTTGATCATTTGCTGTACCTTCTTTGTGATAATGGGTTGTGATTGTGAGGTTCTTTTGAACTCACCTACGATCAAGCAGAGGGCATGCCAAAACTAGCTCAAATCACATTGGCCCACTCAAGCAAAGATGCCAGGGCTCAGTTCACGGCCGTGTGCGACGGCAAAGTCTCCGCAGCTAGGTGCGTGCCGGACCGCAGACCGACAGCCAATGGAATAGCAGACCGCGCCTCGCGCTGCTCAAGCGTCCAAATCGCTCAATTCGATAAACAGAGGACTCAATTGCTGCGACGTCACCGTCCCCGGAGCATCGTTCATCAGGTCCTGCCCGCGCTGGGTCTTCGGGAAGGCGATGACATCTCGAATATGCGGTCGCCCCGCCAGCGTGCTCACCAACCGGTCAAACCCAAGGGCAATACCCCCATGCGGAGGAGCACCGTAGTGAAAAGCCTCCAACATGTAGCCGAACCGCTCCTCCACGACATCCGCCGGTATCTTCAAAAAGTCCTCGAAAACCTTCTTTTGCAAGCCAGGCTGGTGGATACGGATAGACCCACCCGCAATCTCCATCCCATTGAGGACACAATCATAGTGCTGTCCGCGGACCGCTTTGGGGTCGGAATCCAGTAGCGGCACGTCTTCCTCAACAGGCGAGGTGAATGGATGGTGCGCCGCCACATATCGACCGGCTTCCTCATCCAACAACATCAACGGAAAATCCACCACCCAAAGAAAATTGTACTGATCATCGGGAATTTCAAGCCGTCCACGGGCCTTTAACAGCTGGGCGCTGTCGAGGCGTACCCGTCCCAATATAGTGCAGGCGCGCTCCCAGTCAGCAGCCGCGAAGAAGACCAGATCCCCAGGCTCGATCGCAAGACGCTCCGCAAGCGCCACTTTTTCAGACTCACTGAAAAACTTTAGAATCGGAGACTTCCATTCGCCATCCTCAGAGACGCGAATAAATGCCAACCCCTTCGCCCCTAAGCTCTTGGCCGCGTTTTCAAGGTCTCTCATTTCACCCTGCGTGGCATCGCCAAGCCCCTTGGCATTGAAGGCTTTGACCACCCCACCATCGGCTAGGATGCCTTGGAAGACCTTGAAATCGCTCTCCGCAAATATATCTCCGAGGTCCACCAATTCGAGCGCGAAACGGGTATCTGGCTTGTCCACCCCGTATCGGTTCATCGCCTCGTTGTAGGAAAGCCGGGGAAAAGGCAGGGGAATATCAACCCCAAGACACGTCTTCCAGATTCGTGCCAGCAAGCCCTCGATCAAGGCATACATGTCCTCACGGTCGATGAACGACATCTCAATGTCGATCTGAGTAAATTCCGGCTGGCGGTCTGCCCGCAGATCCTCGTCCCGAAAACAACGGGCCAACTGATAATACCGCTCAACCCCAGCCACCATCAGCATCTGCTTGTATTGCTGCGGACTCTGGGCCAACGCATAAAATTTACCAGGATTGAGCCGACTGGGAACGAGAAACTCGCGCGCGCCCTCCGGCGTGCTCTTGAAAAGATAGGGGGTTTCAACCTCTAAAAAGGCCTGCTCGTCGAGGTAATCGCGCGTCGCCTTTGCCGCACGGCTGCGCATATCAAGGGAACGATACATCGCTGGGCGCCGTAGATCGAGATAACGGTACCGGAGCCGCAGGTCCTCGTTCACCCGCTCGGCACGGCCATCCTCCAGAGGGAATGGCGGGGTTTCGGAAATATTGTGGATAACCAGTCTCTCCGCGGCCACTTCGATCTCACCCGTCGCAAGGCGGCTATTCACTTCAGACTCACCGCGGGCGCGCACCACCCCACTCACCTCAATGACCGACTCGGGCCGGAGATGATGCAAATCGGCGCGGATTGCAGCATGATGGGGATCAAACACAATCTGGGTCAGACCCGTCCGGTCCCGCAAATCAACAAATTGAATCCCTCCATGGTCCCGCAACGTATCGA
>JBEAQI010000266.1:0-2998 GCA_041163965.1 Verrucomicrobiota bacterium
ACCACTAGAATAATGTGGTAGAGCTCGACATGCACCAGGGCCTGACGACGGAGAAACTGGCCTGCCAGATGCACCACCACCACAGAACTGGCGATGAAAAACAGCCGCATCCAGCTTCCCAGCGTATCCTGCACCAACAGCCCGCCAAATAAGACCGTGCGCTCGCCATCGAGGGAAGGGTAAACCAGCACCGCCGCCAGAAGCAGGACCCCGATTGAAATAGCGGATAGATGCCGGCGCAGGGCTGGCAAAAAAAGATCCACGAAGAGAATGAGGACCGCCGCCACCCCGAGAAAAAGCTCGGGCAGGATCGCCCCCCAGCGATTGGTCGCGACTATGGTTTGAAGCACATCGTTTTCCATTTTATTCCGTCACCAAACGTTCAACAGGAGCATGCAAAAGGTGCGATCCGCTATTCACTGGATCGGAGAGCCCGCGTGGCCAAAACCCGACCAGAAGCAACACCAGGAGCAACAAGAAGACCGGAATTTTCTCCGCGGTCCCGATGTCGGACGCTTCCTCAACCCCCTTCTCCTCGCCAAAAAAGACACGGGCCACCGCGCGCAACCCGTAAACCGCCGAAATCAAAATACCCGTCAGGGCCGGAATCAGGGCCCATGGAGTGGCGCTTTGCCAAAGGGCCACGAATATGCCCAACTCACCCCAGAAATTGGCAAACCCGGGAAGCCCGATGCTCGCCATCATCGCCGCCACAAATAAACCCATTAGCACTGGGGCCTTTTGCCCCAGCCCACCGATATCCTCCATGTCGACGGTTCCAGTCCGTCGCTCGATCACATCCGCGAGGAGGAAAAGCAAGGCCACTGATACGCCGTGCGCAAACATCATCAGCACCGCCGCGGCCGTCCCACCAGTCGAATAGGCGTATAGTCCAAGAAAGGCGTACCCCATGTGCATCACGGAGGCATTGCCCAACATCAACTTGAGGTCGCGCTGCGCCAAAGTCACGAAGCCGATCAACACAATATTCCCGAGAGCCAGCCACAATAGCGCCGGCGCCCATTCCGAGGCACCAGCCGGCAACAGGGGATAAGCTATCTGAATCAGTCCATATAAACCGAACTTTTTGAGCACCCCGGCGTGCAACATCGCCGCCGGAGCAGGCGCGGTCGCGTAGGCACGCGGTGCCCAACTGTGAAATGGAAAGAGGGAAACAAGTATCCCAAAGCCCACCAGCAACAGCCCGAAGATGCGGACTTGGGGACCTGCCTCCAACAATGCGGCCCGGATGGCGGTCATGTTGAAGGCCTCCGCCCCCGTCTCCAGATAAAGATAAATCAAGCCCGCCAAGGTGATCATCGCCCCCAGAGTCAAATAAATGGTCACCTCAAGGGCCACCGCGCGCCGACCGGCCCGCCCCCAGATGGCGATCATCACAAAGGTCGGAATCAAGGCAAACTCGTGGAAAAAATAGAAGAAAAAGATATCTACCGAGGAAAAGACCCCCATCAAGCCGGCCTGCATGATGAGAAGCAGGACCATAAATACCCGGAGGCGCTCCTTGACGGATTGCAGCGCGTACAGTCCAGCCCCCAGTCCAACGACCGCGGCCATCAGATACATCGGAAGGGAAATCCCGTTCAGCCCGAGATGGAGACGGATACCGAAACGCTCCAGTCCAAGATTCGCCATATAGGTGAAGGCATACCCGCCCGCATGACCACCCTTGATGTACATCATCGTCAGCACCACGGCGACAATCGCCGGCACCACAAATCCCAACACCGCGATGGACTTGACCGTCCTCTCCGCCAATCGTCCCGATAACATCAGCGCCAAGGCACAGGCCGTTGGCACCAGAATGGCGAGGAGCAACAGCTGGGGGTGGAGCCCACCGTCGAAAGGGGCAATCTGCGCAAGGCCATCTCCTAACAGGCCCATCGAACCGAGCATCGTCAACAGTCTCATTGCAAAATCCCTTCAAAAAACCCACCAGCCCAAGCTCCGTAAAGCGCCAGCCCGGCAAAAAACCACCACACATAGGCGGAAACGCTTCCGGTATGGCCACGCCTCGCCCCCATCCCCACAAGGCCCACCACCGCCGCCGGCAAGCGCACCAACAATCCGGAAACAAGAAGGAGATCGAGAAACTGCAGGACCTCGGCAACGCGGTTTTGCACCACCCGAACATACCCGTTGTAGACTTCGTCGAAGTAAAACCGGGACCGGCTGATAGCATAGAGTGGCGCCGCCTTCTGCTCCACACGGTCCGCTTTGGCTCCCACCCCGTAGATCAAGCGGGCCAACAGGAGTCCTCCTATCGAAGCCACCGCTGAAATGATGACCAAAACCTGATGATCCTTGCCGTGTGGATGAGGAACCCAGTTTGCCAGCAAATCTCCGGGCGCTTCGGGATAAAGATAAAGGCTACCGCCTCCAATCGAAAAGACTGCAAGGATAACCAAAGGAAGCCACATTACCCAACCGGTTTCATGGGCATGCTCCGCGGCCTCGCTGTTGGGCCGCCCCAGAAAAGCAATGAAAAACAAGCGGCCCATGTAAAGTGCCGTCATAAAGGCCGTGATACTCAGTATCACAAAAGCGGGACGGCTCGTCTTCATCGCCACATACAGCACCGCGTCCTTGCTGAAAAATCCGGCCGCAATAAAGGGAATCCCGGCGATCGCCACCACTCCCGCTGCAAAACAGAGCGTCGTCACAGGCATCTTACGAAGGAGCCCTCCCATGCGGAAAATATCCTGCTCATGATGGCAGGCATGAATAACCGACCCGGAACCGAGGAAAAGCAGCGCCTTGAAGAAGGCGTGTGTCGTCAGATGGAACATCGACGCCCCAATGCCCACCCGCAAGGCGTCCTCGGGAGCCGCCCCCGCAAGCCCGTACAAGGAGCCAAAGCCAAAGCCGGCCACCATGTACCCGAGCTGCGACAAAGTTGAGTAGGCGAGTATTTTTTTGATATCCCGTTGCCCGAAAGCCCATACCGCTGCGCAGAGGGCCGTGACCACTCCTGTCCACG
>JBEAQI010000267.1:0-10011 GCA_041163965.1 Verrucomicrobiota bacterium
CTCTTTGTTCCCCTGCGCTAGGACGATCTGGCATGGGAAAATGACTGCATAGCCAACCGCATTTACGGACCAGCCTTAAGGGAGAGTACGGAGGACAGCGGGATTGACGCTTGGATCAAGCGTGTTTCGTACCCCATTTTGGAAAAATGGTACCGCATGGAACGGGAAGATGGACTCAGCTATCATGAGGATAGGGGTGAGGGATACGATGGATACAAGGTGGGCTCAAAACGCGGTTGTGGCGGAGCGGCCCTGTGGATGGAGGGGAGCCTTGTCAGGAGCAATGTCTATCTGCGACATGCCATTTATTGGACAACTCCAGATGTCGCGGAATTCACCGTCTGGTACCGCTACCCGAACGACATTGAAGAGGAAAAAACCTTCCGTCTCCGGCTCGGTGAAAAAGCGACCCGCATCCGGTCGCGCTATAGCCGACAGGGACAACCGGCGGGCGGCTTGGAGGTGGCGGTGGGACTGACGGCCCAGACCGCGGAGCCGGGCATCCGCTTTGACGCGGAAGCAGGCCGCCTGTCTTTGGAGGAAGTCCTTGGTAGCGACAGCTTGACGACATTTGTCGAATGGCCGCCGGCCGCTCAACCCGCTGCCGCCGAGCAGCTGTTGGGGTCCCCAAAGCAGCGCGAGGCCCTTGTCATTCTGACGACCGATCCGAGTGGTGAGGTCGAATACGAGGTCGGATTTGAGGTTCGATGAGCAAGCATTTGAAGGGCGGTCTTTCCATGGACCATGAGGGTGGCTCTTTTCTAACGGTGTCGGGCAGCCCGGCGTTGGCAGAGCTTAGGACATGTGGGGCCTCCGCGCAGAAGGAAGCGCAATGTGCTGGATCGGGGGAGGATTGGCTGCGATGAGGCTCACCGCCCGCAGGGTCAGCGCACTCCTCGCCCTTGCGGGTTTTCCAACCCTCGCTTATCCCCAACCCCATTTTGGAAATGGGGTTAAGGTGGGAGAGGTCACCGACTCAAGTGCCATCCTCTGGGTTCGCTTGACAGCTCGATCCGCGCCCGATTTCGCCCGGATGCCTGTTTTTACGCAAGGGGTCACCGAGCAGACCCGGAAGGACGCAATGCCCGAGGATGTCCTTCCCGGTTGTTCCGGTGAAGTCGAAATCCGTTACTGGCCGACCAATGATAAGACAGCGATGACCGTCCTTCCCTGGCAGGCTGTCCTTGAGGAGCGGGACCATACGCTGCAGACACCCTTGAGCGACTTGCTTCCCGGCACTCAATATGCCTATGGGGTGACCGCTCGGGGTCTGCCGCAAGGCGACGGAACGGCCCGTATCAGTGGTCAGTTTCGGACCGCTCCCCTTGCCGCGGACGACCATGCGGTCCGGTTCTTTGTCACGACCTGTCAGGCCATCGGAAGTGTGGATGCCGGTGCCAACGGGCATCGCACATATGCCCAAATGAAGGCGCTGGAACCCGATTTTTTTGTCCATACGGGAGATTTCGTCTATTACGACAAGGTTCCCTTGGCGCGTTCGATGGCGGCGGCCCGGGCGAAGTGGAATCTCATGAGTGGTTACGGATACCTTCGGGATTTTCTCGGGGCGGTCAGCGCCTACTTTATGAAGGATGACCACGACACGTTGGACAATGATTGCTGGCCGGGACAACGGTATGGGGAGCTCACCTTTGCCGAAGGACAGGCCATCTTCCGTGAGCAGGTGCCGATGGGCGAGCTTCCCTACCGAACCGTTCGCTGGGGCCGCCATCTCCAGATATGGATGACGGAGAACCGCGACTACCGTTCACCCAATACCGACCCGGACGGCCCGCATAAAACGATCCTCGGGCCAACTCAAAAAGCATGGCTGCGACAGACCCTACTCGCCTCCGACGCGACATTCAAAATTGTCATTTCACCCGGTCCGATTCTTGGTCCGGATAAACCTGGGAAAAAAGACAATCATTCCAATGCCACTTTTCTGCATGAGGGCGACGAGCTTCGGGCCCTACTGGCGGGGATACCGAATACCTATGTGGTATGTGGTGACCGGCATTGGCAGTACTGCTCGCGCGATCCCGAAAGCGGCCTAACAGAACTCGGTTGCGGGCCGATCAATGACGAGCACGACTACGGCGGCGACCCCGGATACGACCCGGACTGGCACCTTTACTTCGATTCCGGGGGAGGATTTTTGGAGGTGATGGTTAGACCCGACGCGATGACGGCCACATGGTTCCACACCGATGCATCTTCCGGCGATCCCGCTTTTCCCCGCATCAGGCATCAACTGCACTTTGCGGTCCAATGATGTCGTGCTGGCATTTCGCATGAGAGATCGTTGCGGGAATTCAAGGCGTTTGGTGGCGGTTGCGGCCTTTCTGATGACACTGGTGGTCAGGGCGGCTGCCGAGGAGCCATTACCGCTGGATTGGATCCGCGTTCTCGAGACGAGAGAGGACTGCCTGCTGGTGCCTGTGGCCAACCGGCCATGGGATCAGCGGCGACAGGAGAGCCTGATTGGCATCTACGATGGGTCCGTTCTCCGGCAAACCTTCACCGTTGTCTTTCCGGAGGGTGACGAGCCATTTTGGTGGGCGCCTTATTCCCTTGAGGCCTTCGCCTTTTTGGAGGAGGGCCTTACCCTTAAGGTCGAAGATCCCGGTGCCTATGGTCGGAGTGTCGGGAAGGGACTGGCGCGTGTCCGGACCGGATCTCCACCAGATGCCGTTCTGGTTGGATTGGACGAACCGTATCGGAATCAATTCCATTTCAGCGCGCTGCGGGGATGGAACAACGACCCTAACGGACTGGTCTGGCATGACGGTCGGTACCATCTTTATTATCAATTCAACCCTTTCGGGACGGGGTGGGGAAACATGCACTGGGGACATGCCACGTCCCATAATCTGATAGACTGGCAGCATCAACCTGTGGCACTTCACCAGCGGACGGTTGATGACATGGCGTATTCGGGAGGCGGCTTTGTGGACGTAAACAATGCGGCGGGCTTCGGTGCTGGAACCCTCTCGTCGCCTTCACCAGCACGGGCCGAGGGGAGTGTATCGCGTATAGTCGCGACGGCGGCTTTTCCTTTGTGGAACTCGAGGAGAATCCTGTGCTCAGGCATCTTGGACGAGACCCCAAGATTTTTTGGTATGGCCCGGAAAAGAAGTGGGTGATGATTGTTTACAGTCAGGAGCCTAATGCCATGACGGCGGCGATAGCCCCCTTGGAGGGCAAGATCCAACACAAGCGTCGCCACGGCAGTATGGCCTTTTACGCTTCCACCGACCTGCGCACGTGGGAGCGGACCGGCACCTTCACGCACGCGGACCGTCTGGCTCTTCACGAGTGCCCCGAATTGTTTGAACTTCCCATCATCGGACGTCCAGGAGAGAGCCGCTGGATTCTCTTTGGAGGGGAGAACCGTTTTTTTGTCGGGCAATTTGATGGAAAGACCTTTATCCGCGAAAGCGGTCCCCAAGGTGAAAGAATCGAACCCTTTTACGCCGCCCAGACCTTTAGCAATGAACCGAGCGGCCGGAGAATACAGATCGGCTGGATTCGGACGGAACGTTATCTGGAACGATTCCCTGAGCAGCGGACCAGTCAGGCCATGTCCCTGCCTCAGGAGCTGACGTTGCATGACACCGCTGCGGGGTTGCGGGTCTTCCGCACGCCGGCGGATGAAACAGTGGCCTTGAGAAAGCGGGTGCTTGGCCGCGGGACCGGCCTTTCCCCGGCCATGGCCACCGAGTTGTTGCAGACCGCCCGCCATTCGTTGACGGAAATCGTTATCCAGTTTGAGGAGGCGGGCTCCCATCCCCTTCGGATCAATGGCATGGATGCTAGCTTTGAGGGGGCCAGTGCCCGTATTTTCACGGACCGCACGTTCAATGAGTGCTTCATCGACCACGGCCAGTCCTACAAGGTCAATCTGCTTTCCGCAGAACAGTTTGAGAAGCGGGAAACCAGCGTTGAGCAGGAGGCTGGCCTGATCGCGGAGTTGATCATTTATGAACTGCGGTCTATTTGGAATGCCAGCATGCCCCGGGCCGATGCGGGCATCGCTGATTAAAGAGGAAAGCCAGCTTGCCTGCACTGGTTAAAAAGGGCGCGGAAAAAAAGGACCGGTCCTGGTTTAAGGAAGACCAAAAGGACTTCCAGAGGGATGGATCCCAGAAACCGGTGTGGTCTCGAATGAGGCGGGACGCTCGCCGCTCCAGAGAATAATTTCCTCCCCTGCGTTCAGGTGAAGGATGCAGGCATCCGAACCCGCCTCCTGTTGAAGGCGATCTGCCATGGAGGCATCGGTTTGGGCGGGAGAAGCGAATCCGGGAATAAGCGTCACCGGGTTGCCAGAGAGGCTTCTGACCCGCACCCACCGGGTTAGGCCCTTTTCCCTTCTGGCACTTATTAGGTATCCGCCTTCTGCCGAGAGCGAATCGAAGACAGCTTCTTTCCATTCCGCAGGCATGGCTGGGAAGACGCGGATTTTGTCGCCCCAGCTTTGGATTAACATGTCATGAAGGGTTTGTGCCGCGGAAAGCGGGCTCTCGATGACGGGCACAAGAGGGGATGCCTCGCCGTAGAGCGTATTGGGGAAAAGGCGGGGCCGAATGCGATTGAGGTGGCTGATGGCCCCGTTGCCGTCGCCAAAGGCCGCCGCGATCGAAGCCGCGCCAGTGAGCGAGTACACGGTAAAACGGCCATTCCCGACTTGCTCCAGCCCAAGCCAGTGCTCCAAGGAGGTTCTCATCAAGGCCTCTGCACCTTCCATATCGCGATTTATCAAATACAACGGATATAGGGCGAGGAGGTGGGAATAATGCCGGTGTCCGTAGGTCAATGGAACGCCTTTCGCGATGAGGATGCCCGTCTCATCGGTGGGGATTTGTGCGAGCCGCTGGAGGGTGTCATTCCATGTTGCGAGGAGGGGGTCGCGCATCCCGAGCAGGGAGTTGCTTTCGATCAGAGTCTGGCAACCCCAGCGGATAAGGGCCAGATCGTAGGAACAATCCGGTCCGATGTCCCGGTATTCCGGTGACCAAGTAGCAGGAAGGTGGAGTACTCCCTGAGCGTCGGGCTGTAGGAAATGAAGGTAGTAATTGATGGCCCGCCTCAGCAAAGGATAAATCACCTCTCGCAGCATGCTTTCGTCGAGGGTATGACGATAGTGAAGCCAGACATTGTGGAGGGCCCATGGCAAATGGCCGGTTTCGGCCTGTTCCGTCCCTGGTTCGGTGATCGTTTGTCCCCACAAGTGCTGACCGGTTTCGCGGCCCAGAGCGGCCGAATCGTGACGATAGGTTTCAGGAACGGCATGGATCAAGGCAGCCCGGTTGGTACGCAGGGCATGCACAAGGGATTCGGCGAGAGAGTGGCGATTGGAAGTGTAGAGGGGCCAGTAGGATAATTGGACATTCAGATTCCACCATGCCCCGGGCCAAATGGTTGGCTGCAGCCAAGGACCCTGGTTGTCGAGCAGCATACCATTGCCTCTGGTGGCGGATGCCAGTTTATACATCTGCATCCAGTAAAAGGATTCCCAGTACGGGTCAGGAAGGGAAACAAAGCTTTTGGGATAATAGGCGTGCCACCAGTTGAGATGGGTTGCATAGAGGACGTCTGGCCTGGTAGCGGCGGCCATGAGCACATCATCCACGGCGGTGTGGCGCGCTTCAGAATAGGGGTGGCTGTGGGCCACACTGGCAATCAGGGTGCTGTTCCCCGTGGGTTCAGCGACCACTTGCCAAGCCGTTGCCGTTTCACCGCCGGCCAGCAGACCCTGAATACAAACCGACACCTCGCCAATCTGTTCTAGGACGGGATCCGGGTTCAGGGCGGTAGCCTTATTCATGCGGTCTGGCTTGTTTGTCCAGCGAGGGTTTATCGCAGGAAGCGGCCGCCACTCCCAGTGGATCGAGTTGGCAGGCCCTTCAGGCCTGGATTCGATGAGAATCGCCATCGCCTCCGCGTGCACGTAAGCTTTGAGCGAAACGGGGCCCCTGTCGGTGTGAAGGATTCCTTCCAAGGTGGCATCGTACAGGGACAACCGCAGCGAGCACCCGCGGAGCCGCCCGGCAGTGTGCAGGAGGAATCTTCCCACGGGCAGGCGGCAGCGGTCGTTCATGCGCCCTTTGACCGGGAGTCGGTGCTCCTGTGCGTCGCCACGGCCGACATCCACCTGCAGGGTCTGCTCGTCGATCTGGTATAGCTGGATGCCGAGCATACCATTGCCAAGGAAAGGCGCTTCAGTCCAATTTTGTGGGAGCGCGTTCCAGACCGGAGACTGGACCTCCAGAAAGCGGTTCCAATTGAGTGCCGGCTCGGGCCCTTCCGCACCTTTGGCAAGCGGTGGGGACATGGCACACAAAGCGATCCCAGCGTAAAGGTAGGCCCAACGCCTCAGGTAAAGGACTTGAAACCTGGCATGCGACTTGGAGGCCATCTAACGTCCTCGGAAAAGAGGTACTCTCAGGTTGTCAACGTGTTTCCTCGGAAAGTCGATTCGTTGAAGTGGATGTATTCAAGGGTCAGTCTGCATTGTACATGGCAAAGTGTCACCCACCTCTATCTGCAGGCGTAGGAGCTGCGCTCTCAGGGTGTCCATGGACTGTGTGAAGCGTGGATCGTTACAGAGATTGTTTTCTTCCAGCGGATCCTGCTCGAGGTCGTAGAGTTCCCATGTGGGGGGGGTTGCCTGCAGGTCGGCGCCTTCCATGCCAAGCGGTTGGCCGTAAAAGTGAATGAGTTTGAAACGATCGGTCCGAATGCCGAAGTGGGCAGGGCGGGTTACCTCATGGGCCCAGTAGCGGTAATAAATGGCGGTTCGCCAATCGGCGGGAGTTGCTCCCTGCAGGTTTTGCCGAAAGCTTCGACCGTGCCGTCCGGCTGGGGCCGGGACACCGGCATAATCAAGAAAAAGGAGGGGCAGGTCGACGTTCAGGACCAGATCGCGGTTGACCGAGCCAGCCTCGATTTCGGCGGGGAAGCGTATCACCATCGGCATCCGGATGGCCTCCTCGTACATGATGCGTTTGTCAAAAAACCCGTGTTCCCCGAGAAAATACCCCTGATCGGTGGTGTAGATGATCAGGGTATTGTCCAATTGACCGGAATGGTCCAAATGGTCGAGCAACCGGCCGATGTTATCGTCGACGGCCCGGACGCTTCGTAGAAAATTGCGGACCAGTTCTTGATAGGCCAGACGGCGTACCATGGCGGGCGGCCTTCAGTCCGATGTCTGAACGGTTTTGCAGCCCCACCTGGATCATAGACCGTGTGTTCGCCGCCAAGGTTCTCAGCAGATGGGCTTCTTTATAGGTGTGGCAGGCTGGCTTTTCCACGTAAACGTCCTTGCCTGCCTCGCAGGCCCAGAGGGTTTGCGTCGCGTGCCAGTGATTTGGGGTCGCAATCAGGACCGCCTCGACGTCTTCACGCTCCAGCAGCTCCTCAAAGCGCGTTGTCAGAAATGGCTGCCTGCCGAGACCTTTCCTGGCCGCTGCCGCTGCCCGCTCCAAATGCTCCGGATCCACATCGCAGAGGGCCACCAATTCCACTTTCGGGCTATTCAGCGCACGCAATTCCTCGCCTCCCGCCTGCATCAATGCCATCACCTGACGCTGCAGCGATCGGCCGCGACGGCCGGTGCCAACGATCGCCACCCGTACCGCGCGTCGCTGCGCCGCACATCCTGTCAGCCCCATGCCGATGGACCCCATCGTCACGGCTTTGACAAATCCTCTACGACTGTGATGTTCCTTCTCCATGTCGGGTCCTTGCTCTTTTGCCGGTTTGAAATGAGTCTGGCAATGGTTGAACGGAGGCCCACTCTAAATTTCAAATCATAACCAATTAACCAAATATGGAAAATTCTCATTTAAAGAGGGGTGGGGTGTGGAGAAGCTGGCTACGGTGGGGGGTGATGTGCGGGGCGTACAGCACGATTGGGCTGATGGCGGAGGCCGTGGAGGCCGGGGTGGTGAAGGTGGTCCGTGAGGCGGGGCAAGTGGTGGTATCTGGACCGCAGGGGGAGGTTTGCCGGTATGTGGAGGAGGCTAGTGCGATGGAGCTGCCGGAGGGAATGGCGGAGGTATATGCCGGCAGTGGGTTTCTGCGCTCGCTACGGACCCCGGGTGGGGTGGAGCTGCTTGATGTCTTAGCGGTCGGCCATCCGCATCACCGGGGAGTGTTTTCAGCTTGGGCCAAGGTGCGGGTGGGAGAGGAGACGGTGGATGTCTGGAATGTTCAGAAGGAAACCGGACGGACCGAGGCGGTGGGGCTGGCGGAGTTGGAGGAAAGTGGGTTCAGCGCACTGAGGCGGCATGTCAAGGTGGGCGGGGAGGTTCTCCTTGAAGAGCGGTGGCGGGTGGGGGTGGCTCCCGGGGATGGTTTCAATGCAATCGACATCGACATGGAGCAGGTCGTGCGGGCGCCGGGTGGGGTGATTTTGGAGACATATGCCTACGGTGGGCTGGGATTTCGTGCCACGCGGTATTGGAATGCAGCGGATGAGAAGCATTTCATCGGGGCCCCGTCCATTTTGACGAGCGAAGGGGAGACGGACCGCGAGGCGGCGAACCACCGCCGTGCGAGATGGATCCTGCTTGAAGGGCCATTCCCGGAGGGCAAGGCCGGAGTGGTGATGTTGCAGCATCCCCAGACGGATCGCTTTCCCCAACCGGTGCGCCTGCATCCGACAATGCCCTATTTTGTATTCTGTCCGGTGGTGAATGAGCCCCTCTCCTTGCCGGAGGGGGCCTTTTATCGGTCGCGCTTCCGGATCTTGGCCTTCGACGAACGCCCATCGGTATCCCGCATTGAGGCTGAGTGGGAACGATTTGCGGGAAGGCCCTGAGACGAAATCATGCGACAGACCAGAAAATTTCTCGTCACTGGGAGAAGCCTGATAGTAGGATCCGTGAACATGGTGAGAATATGGACAGTGGTCCTGATGGCAGGTTTGGGAATGGCCAACGGTTGTGCCAAAGCGGTGGAATCCGATTGGGAAAAGCGGGCCGCGGAGCGGCTCAGGGAACCGGATCCCTCCCAGTTGGCGCGAATTGAAGCGGCCCAACCCGAGCAGGCGCGGGTGAACCCGCTCAAGGAGCGTCGTCTTCTGGTTTTCTGGCGGTGCGAGGGGTACATTCACACTTCGATTCCGTGGGCCAACGCCGCGATGCGGGCGATGGCGGATCGTACGGGAGCGTTCGAAGTGGACTTCGCTGACCAATATGCGGTTTTCGAGGCTGCGAATCTGGCGCGCTACGACGCGCTATTATTTAACAACACGACTCACCTTGTATTTCCTGAGGAATCGATGCAGCAGGCGATTCTTGAATTCATCCAGTCCGGGAAGGGGGTTGTTGGGTTGCATGCGGCGACGGATAATTTCTATGAATGGGAAGCCGGTGCGCAGATGATGGGGGGACAGTTTTGCGGCCATCCGTGGACGGCGGACGGCACCTGGGCCTTTCGCCTAAACGACCCCAAGCATACGCTGAATCAGGCCTTTGGCGGAGAAGGCTTTCGGTACCAGGACGAGATTTACCAATACGATCCCGCGACATGGCAGGGAGAGGCGGTCCTACGGTTGCTGGTCAGTTTGGATTTCACGGATCCCGCGACCGCGGCCCGCCTGACCGATCCTCGCTTTGCGAATTACAATGACCGATATGGATCGGCGGAGCGGGAGGTGCCCGTTTCCTGGGTTCGGCGTCTTGGAGAGGGGCGGCTTTTCAACACCAATTTCGGGCACCGTGAGGAGACGTACACTCACGCCCCGATCATGCGGCATCTCCTTGACGGGATTCAGTACGCATTGGGCGATCTCCCGGCGGACGAACGGCCCACTACCCACCAACACGTGGCCCAAGGGGATGGGGCCACGCACCAACATTAAGGAAATCTTTCTTATGCAGCGACGAGTGTTTATCCGGACAACAGCCACGACGGTGATGGCGGCGGCCCTTTGCAATGGGCGCGTGTGGGGCCAGAGCCCCAGCGAAACGATCCAGCTTGGGGTGATCGGCTGTGGCCGTC
>JBEAQI010000268.1:0-6628 GCA_041163965.1 Verrucomicrobiota bacterium
TCCTCAAGAAAGGTCCTGTCGATCTCCTGCATCAACGTCTCGTCCTGCACCCGCTTGTCGGGTTGCTCACTGCGATGATAATAACTGGAGCGTGGCACTTCCAGCAGTTCGCATTGACGCGATACACTCATGGATGACGTTTTATCCACGAAGGCCTTCCTCCGGGACAACGACACCGAGCTTGTCGCACACCTCTTTTAAAAATTCCACCTCCATCTGGAGCTGGCCAACTTGTCGGTACAAGCGTTCTTCCTTCTGCTTCTGGCGTCGTTTCTCGCCGTCTCAATCTCCCTTGCGCTCAAAGACCGCTGCCATGTTCGACTGCAGCTCCTTCTTCCATTGGGTGATCTGGGTAGGATGCACTTCGTAGCGTTTTGCTATCTCATGCAGTGGTTCCTGCTCCCGTAGCGCCTCAAGGGCGATCTTCGCTTTGTACTCGGGGGTGAATGTTCGTCTCTTTCTCATGATTGCTCTCACTTTATTCAGGTTGAGCAACCTGTCCAATTTTACCCGACCGGCTCAACCAGCCGGATCACCTACCGCGCGCGCACCAGATCACCTCCCGCGCAGTGTCTTCGGCAGGAACAGGTCGAGTTAGGATAAGCGGCCTATGAAGGATGGAGGATGGAGGGGAGAAAAGGATTTTCCACTTTGATTCCGAAATACGGCTCTCCGTTTGCCAAGTCCTCGCTGAGGATGGTGGCGCAGCCTGCAACCTCGGCAGCCGCGACGATGAGTGAGTCCCACCATGAGAGACCGTAGCGGCGCTGCACCGCATAGCCGCGTTGCAGCAGCGGCATGTCCATCGCAACCGGCTCCCAGACAGTGAGCGCCTCCACATCATCCCACGCCTCGTCCAGAGAAAGCCCTGGCTTGAGCTTTCGGGTTACATTGACAAAATACTCGTTGAGCACCTGCACCGATAGCCTGCCATTCTGCCCGACCCATAACTGGTCGAGACGCTGGGCTGCCACGGCCTGTTTCCCAGGCTCGGATGCGTCCCGCGCATAGAGGAGAATGTTGGTATCAACAAAAATGTTATCGCTCATAGAGACTATCGCGTGAGGGATAGGATTCTTCCGCGACTTTGAGCACTTTTGGGCGGCGGGCCTGGAAACGTTTCCGCCCACGCTCATACGCCGTCTCCTTGAGCATTTTGCGCCGCAATTCCTCTCCCAGCAGCCGAGAGACGCTGGTGTCGCGCTGCGCCGCGGCCACCTTAGCCCACTTCAGCACCTCTTCCTCCACTGTTATCGTCACGTTTTTCATGCTACACGAAATTAGTGTTGCGTAGGGGGGAAGTCAAGCCCGAACCCGCTTTCCGAATAACGCGTTCGGCGCAGGCTGGATGCATTGGGGATTGACTCCAATCAGCCAAGCTGTCGCCCGCAAATCGCCCAAGCAAGCATCACTTCCGGTTGACGAGAACGCGTTCAACGAATTCTGCCGGGGTGAGCCCTTCGACTCCTCTGCTTTTCTCCGAGGGAAAGTGCTTTTCATTTCCGGTCATCAGCGCCAATCCGGCTTTGAAGTCGCCAGTTGCCGCTTGCGAAGCAGCCAAAAGGTGGTGGCCGCCCCCATGAAGAAGAGGGACATCAGCGCAGTGGAGGGCTCGGGGATTGCGGCCACTTCCAATTCGATCGCGTTGTCTAGAGCGGATGGCGTGGTCCAACTGCCTCCTGAATTCTCGCTCCCTTTAAACCCGTTGAAGATGAATCCCTCGCTGCTGGTCGGCGTGTTATTTGCATTTCTTCCCCATTTGATCCCAGTGGCATCGGATGAAAGAACAAGCGCGTATGGGGTGTCGGCCGACAGTGAAAATCCGTCGAAGATTCCGTTGAAGGTGTAGAGCTGTCCTGTGCTGCTAATGGCCACCGACTGCATTCCAGTACTGGCGAGTTGGGTGACGGGTTCGTATCCGTTGGCGTTGCTGGTGGCCGACCACAGGGAGATGTTGAGGGCTCCAGTGAATGGGAGGGTGGAGCCAGTCGCTGGATTCAGCCCCAGCACAAGAGAGGTGATATTCGATGTGTAAGAACCGGTGGTAAAGAGGATGGCTTTATGGTTGTCGGCGGAGAGGCTGGACCCACCGGTCACGGTGTTCGGCACGTTTGAGATCACGATGGAAGCCGAGGCGCTGTTGGGGAACGCGAACACAAACGTAGCCAACAAAAGGAGGCCCGAAACGAGATGAGCGACCAGATGAAGTGCCCTAACCATGATTTGTGCTTATGGATTGAAGGCGGGGGGTCAATGCCCAAGCGATTCAATTTGAAAATACGCCGGCAATTGTCGGTTGCTGTTGCGCGAATCTGGATAAAACAGGGTCCGTTCTCCCCTCTTGAAAGCTACTTTTTTGAACATTGCCCCCAACGCGGCTTAGACCGATCGTTGGACTAATTCATAGCCTGGACGTGGCGTATGTACGAGGAGCGGGTCCCATCCTGAAATGCAGGGCGACGCTGCGTCCGGTTATAGACCAAAGGTGACCCTGTCGGAGAGGGAGGAAGTCCCATCGTTGAAGTCCACCCTCTCGAGCCAGACGCCGGATTGCGACGAATAAAAGAAAAAGTCGACGGTGAAAAGAGTCGGCAGAAGCACCTCGGCATCCGTCCAGAATTGCGATGAATGGACGGTGACTGTTTCGTCATCTACACTGAGGGTAAGCCATGAAAGATCCAGAGTAAAACGGGAATGGGAGGGATAGTCGACGACCGGCAGATACAACCAGGGGGCCTCGATGGTAACAGAGACGCGCCTCCCGTCTACCATCCCGCTTGTGCTGAAAATCGCCAGGGAATACTCCATATCCAAGGTGAATTGGATGGTCTCATCCTTACCCAGTTCCTCGGCGATCTGGTGGGCCCATTCGGCAGCGGATGCGGCATCGCCTTCCGGCGCCGGCTGATCGGTGATCCACTCTGCGTAGTGGGAGGAAAAGAAAAACCGGGGGTTAATGGTGGGCGCTGCATACCACAGATAGTCGCCCAAAAAGGCTACGTATAGCCAAGCTCGACCCGCGGACAAATCAAACCACTCGCTGTTGAGGTACATCCAGCCGAAGGCCGACTGCCAGAGCCAGAAACCACTGGAATCGCGGCCATAGACGCAGATCCAACCGAGAGAAGCATGCCAAATCCAAATCAAGGAACGGTCTGTGGTGAACGCGGAATAAAAGTAGCCAAAAGCCGGAAGGAACTCCCACCCATCGAGGGTCGCGACTGAATCGGGGAACCAGTTGATCAGGACCGGCTCAAACTCGGGCAGGACATAAGTGCGCGCCGCCTCATTCCACCTGCTGTAGTCGAACACTGTCAGGCGATCGCCATAAATGGCATAAGACAGCCCCATGGACCAGTAATCGGTGAGCAGACGATGACTCGGCAGGTCGCCGCATAGCGTCCAAACACCATCCCGATGCTCAAGGAGATGATAATGCTGCAGGGGTGCATCGTACATGGGCGCGACCGCTTCTCCCGCCCGCAGCAGGGCCACCCCATCGGCGGATTTTACCAGATAGAGATCCAGTCCTGTCGGGCTGTTTAGGCTCAAAGGGCCTCGAAATGTCCAGTTCTCTCCTTCGCGTACCAACTCCACGGGTCGAATCGGATTCAGCTCGGTCTCGGAGTTGAATAACAAAAGAGATTGTCCGTCTGAAGAGCGCAACGTGCGCACAAAGGAGGTGCCCACCCATTGAGGGGCCGTCTCAAACTCGGCGAGTTGCCGGACAGAGCGCCAATTATTATCTTCAAGAAGGTATTCCGTCATGACAAATGGCTTAGGCTGGCCATCATAGACGCCCACCATCTGCAGAAGATAGAGGCGCTGCAGGCCGCCGGTACACTCGGAAAACAAAGGCCACGTGTAGCCGTTGTTCAATTGCAGCCGAGGCCCAAGTTGCCACCCCTTTGCAGTGCGGACCACGGAATAGAGCCACTGCTCTGACGCACCCCCCATCAAGGCCGTCGAGAGCCGGACCAACAGCAGGTCTTTCATCGCCAGCACGTCCTCAATCGATACCGAAAAGATGGCGGCATGGGTCAGAAAAGGCTCCATTGTGACCTTCCCGTGATAAACATATCGACCGTCCTCACGGCGCAAGATGCTGACCTCGGGAATGTTGACCCCATTGATGAGTCGCGAGGCATCAAACACCAGGACTTCATCCCCAAATGGATGTATCTGACCAGCGGTTAGGCGTGGAATGCCCAGCCAGTCAGTGGTGGCGTGACGCTCAACCTCGACCCAGGACCAACCATCATAGGCGAGATGCACAAAAGGCCCATTCTCTTCGAAGGAAACGACCAGTGCGTCGGTCGCCATCACCCCTACTATGGCCTGCATTCCGGAATAATAGGGCAACTCGGGTATCTCCGAAACGTTGGTCTCGGAAAGCCCCTCCGGACACAAACAAGCCAGTCCCAGGACCGGATAAAACTTAAGCGAGCGGACCCCGCGGAAATAAGCGCGCCACTGCATTCTTAATAACTCCCTTTCCGTGTTGGAGATTAGCCTGCTGCTGCTGCGACGTCAAGGGTTCTGGGGTCCGGTCGGAGAGCGGTTGAATTTCCTCAAACCCTCCAAGGCGCGCATGTCCCTTCAAAACTGGGATTGTAGACCATACGCTTCGAGCTTGCAAATACCACGGCAGTATCGCATGATTTGCATCATGTGGATTGAACGACAGTTTGAAGAACTCCTGCGCAAAAGCGCGGAGACGCGCCCCGTGGTTGTGTTGACGGGGCCGAGGCAAACGGGAAAGACCTCGCTTGTGCGCAGGATCTTTCCCAGCCACGCCTACGTCAGCCTCGATTTGCCGAGTGAGGCCGCTCAGGCGGAAGAGGACCCCATCGCATTTTTGCGGCGTCATGGCGACCGGCTCATCGTGGACGAAGTGCAGTATGCGCCTGCCCTCTTTCGCCATTTGAAGCGAGTCGTGGACGAAAACCGCGAACAGATGGGGCAGTTTATTCTCACAGGTTCCCAACCCTTCCAGCTCATGCACGGGGTATCAGAATCCCTCGCCGGACGGGCTGACATTTTGCGCTTGGACGGACTCAGCTACCGCGAGATACGGGCCGATAAGCATCCCCTTGCGGTGGAAGCATTCGTACTACGGGGCGGGTTCCCAGAGCTGTATGAACGCCCTGAGATCGAAACCTCCAGTTTCTACCGCTCTTATGTTGCCACCTATCTGGAGCGGGATTTGCGCATGCAACTGCAAGTGGGCAACCTGCGCGACTTCGAGCGCTTCCTGCGTGCTTGTGCGCTGAGGACCAGCCAATTGCTGAACCGTGCTGAACTGGCGAGGGACGTGGGCATCAGCCCGACGACCGCCGGACAATGGCTCGGCGTTCTGGAGCAGTCGGGCATCATCACGCTTCTTGAACCGTGGTTCTCAAACGCCACCAAATCGCTTATTAAAACGCCCAAGCTGCACTTCAACGACGGCGGCCTCTGCGCCTTTTTGATGGGGATGCAAACCCTCGAAGACCTTCTGTCCTCTCCCCTCGCTGGAGCTTTGTGGGAAACCTGCGTCTTCACCGAAATCCGCAAGGCGCTGGCGGCCAATCCACGCTGGCAGTTGGCCTTTTGGCGGGACCGCACCAAGGAAGCCGACTTTCTATTCCACAGGGCCGGGCGCTTCATGCTGGCCGACGCCAAGTGGTCCGAAAACCCAACATCAGGAGGCAGGCTACCGCTTGTGCGAAAGGAAATTCATGGCCCGCCGCCCACGGCCATCATCAGCCGTGTGGCCAACCCTTTCCCGCTGAAAGACGGAACCGAGGCCCTGCCGTTGCTCGAACTAGCCGATCTCCTGGCTCAGTGAAGCAGCATCCGATCCTGCTCCGCAGGCCACAATCCACAAACCAATCAATGCGTTTCCAATGAGCGAATCCATCCCCGGCACCGAAACATCCAACTGTCCGGAATACACGGGAACGCGAGAAAGGTCGTTTCGTTTTCAGTGATGAAGATGTTGGCGCAATTCCGCGCCAATTGCGAAACTCAGCCTGCCCCAGAAGGAACATTCACTTGGGCGGCGTGGAGCAAATCCGCCCCAAGGAAAAAGTCCTGTCCCTCTCCAAACAACTGCTTGTATCCAGTGAAACAGCACGACATCGGATGACGCCGCGCATCAATGACCTTGCATTCGGCAAGATCAGGCGGATCAGCCCAATGTGCAGAAAGTTGTTCGGCATCTTGTCGATAAAGTAGGGCGTCTCACCAGACCGAAAATCCCGGGTTTCCTTCATAAACTGCTCACCAAACCGCCGGAAATGGTCAGGAGTGAGGGTTTTCAGGTTGGCCGGATACCGGCCAGCGGCCTCCGCGCTGCGACCGCGCAATCGCTGCGCCAATCCCAGCAAATTGTGGAGTTCCATCGTTCCCTCCACCATCCTGCATATAACGGCCGCCTGGGAAGCCGTCAGTGCCCGCTGCCTTAAGGCCACTGGGCCTCGAAACGGGTTCCGAAGGGCGCGGCATTGACCGAACCAAGGTCCAATTGCCCACGCTCCACCTTCAGATAAGCCACCCCGTCCGGGCCAACATCATAGAGGTCGGGATGCAACCGATTCATGACTGACGAGGTATCCGCCGGAAACATACTCAGTCCGCGAAAGTA
>JBEAQI010000269.1:0-4080 GCA_041163965.1 Verrucomicrobiota bacterium
TTCCGGTGCGGATGTGGTCGGGATTGGGGATGCCATGAAGCCTACACTGCTCTGGCGGGGATTCCGCAATACCTTAGGCACTTTGAGCCGATGTTTCCCGACCATCCGCTCTATGCCTCGGGAATACCCGCCAAAGAGGCTGCCTTGTCGCTCCGATCACTTGCCCAACAAAATGATCCCTTGGCGGCCCAGATCTTTGATATGCAGGCCAAAGCGCTCGGCCTCACAGTGGCAGTGGCGGCCATGGCGTATGATCCCACGCATGTGGTCATTGGGGGCGGCTTGATGGATCCCGAGGCGACCACAGCGGCCTTTCGTGAACGGTATTTTGAACAGCTTCGCGAAAGTGCCGCAACGTATCTTTGGGTCGAGTCATCCGTCCTCCATTACCATGCCGCGGCCTTGGGCGAATTGTCCCAGGCTGTGGGCGCCGCGCTCCATGCGCAGGCGGCCGTTTCTTGAAAAGGGTACGGCCGCCAACCGCCAGGCCCACGGTTCCAATTTGGGGTTAAAACGGCAATTGGAATCAACCGGGTTTTTATCGCCTGATTCGCTCCAGCCCTGATGCTAGGTGCCCTGGCAAGCTCTATCTTTACCCGATTTTGCCTATGGAAATTCTTGCCGGATTTGTGGATGATGCCCAACATGATCGAAATGGCACAGCGGGTCAGTGAAATTGAAGAAAACATGGCTGAATTGTCCAAGATTCAAGTCGAGATTGGGCATTCAATGGCGACGCTGCTGCAAAACTTAGATCATCGATTCGAGACTTGGACGAGCAGGGTGGAACTGGATCGTGCCCGCGATCGGGAACAACGTGTCAGGGAGCGGGAGCAGGATCGGCAAGAGCGCAAGCAGCAAGGGGAGGCTCTTAAAAAAGAACTGGAGGAGCGCCGGAGAGAATTTGAAGAGGCTGCCAGACGGCGGGAGGAAGAGCGCAAGAAAGAAGCAGAAGAGCGCCGGAGGGAACTTGAAGCGGCTTCGCTTCAGCGGGCAGAGGAAAATCGGAAGCGATCAGAAGAGTTCGACCGGCGGTGGGAGGTGCAGCGTAAAGAGAACCATAAAATCCTCAAAGATATGAAAAAGCAGTGGGGGGATCTGGCCAACAAGATGGGAACCGTGGCGGAGGACGTGGTGGCCCCGAACATACCCCGCTTGGCGCTGGAAGAGTTCGGTTTTTCGAAGGTCAACGATTTAATGGTGCGGGCCAGTCGTGCCAGTCGACGGGGAACGAGTCGAACCGCGGAGTTCGACATTGTCTGTGCCGGGCCGGAGAAGGTGATCGTGGCCGAAGTCAAATCGACTCCCACTGTGGAGAAAATCCGTGAGGTTCCGGAGCGGATAAAGGAATTCTATGATTTCTATCCCGAATACGAAGGGCTTGAATTGATTCCGGTGGTGGCCAGTTGGTCTTTCCCGAAGCGATTGCTTGTGGAGGTCAGCGCCTGTGGCCTGTATGGTTTGGCGATGGGTGAGGAAACCATGGATATTGTGGCCCGTCCCAAATCGGCGCCTGGATCTGCGGCAATTTCAGGGGCGAAGCAGTGAGGGTTGGCTTGGAAAAGCGCTCGATTGGGGCATCTGTCATTGGAATTTTCGGTTTATTGACGATCTGTGTGGGGTCAAATGGACCCAATATTCTGTGGCTCACCTCCGAGGACAACGGAGTGGAGTGGGTCGGGTGCTATGGCAATCCGCACGCCGAGACGCCCCATCTTGACGCGCTGGCGGCGGATGGCTTTCGATACACGCGTTGTTATGCCAATGCGCCGGTTTGTGCGCCTTCCAGAAGTACATGGATCACGGGCATGCTCGCCATCTCAAACGGGACTTTCCCGATGCGCAGTCGATACCCGATTCCCCATGATCGGATTGCGTACTATCCTGACTTGCTGCGGGCAGCGGGCGTTTACACCGGCAATGACAGGAAGACCGATTACAATATCGGAGGTCGAGACGACTCCGCGTGTTGGGATCAGGCCGGGTCGGTCGATTGGAGCGCGTTGAAGGCCCGCCAGCCTTTTTTTCAGGTGATCAATTTTACGGAATCCCATGAAAGCAAGGCCCAAGGGGAAACGGATCGCACCCAGCATTCTCCAGAGGCGGTTAGCCTGCCGCCTTATCATCCTGACCTATCCCCAGTACGTCGGACTTACGCCAAATATCATGATGCGGTGAGGCGCATGGATGAGCGTGTTGGGGAGGTCCTGACCCGTTTGGAGGCGGAGGGACTGGCGGAGGACACGATCGTTGTTTACACCTCCGATCATGGGGGAGTTTTGCCGCGCAGTAAGCGTTTTCTTTTCAAGAGTGGCCTACATTGTCCCTTGATTATCAGGATTCCGGACCGGTATCGGGAGCTCTGGCCCGACCCGGATCGCGGCAGCACGGTGGACCGCTTGGTCAGCTTTCTCGATATGCCCAAAACGTGGGTGTCCTTGGCTGGAGCACCGGTGCCCGAGACCATGCAGGGAAGGATATTCCTAGGCCCGGAGACCGAGCCCGAACCGGCTTATCATTTTGCCTTTCGCGGGCGGATGGATGAGCGGATCGACAATGCGCGCGCCCTCATCGACGGGCGTTACCTCTACATTCGCAACTACATGCCACATGTCCCATGGATGCAGCATCTTGACTATCTGTGGAAGATGGAAGCCACTCAAGCCTGGGCGGATCACGTCGCGGCCGGGCGCGCCACCGCCGTGCAGGGGCGCTATTTCGAGCCAAAGGCAGTCCTGGAGGAATTGTATGACCTCGAAAGCGATCCTGCGAATATCAATAATCTGGCCGGGGATCCGGATTTTCAGGTCACGCTCCAACGTTTCCGACAGGCCCTGCGCACGCTTCAGTTGGCGTTTACGGACACGGGACTATTGCCGGAATCGGAGATGGTACGGTTGGCAGGCCGGCATGGCTTGACGCTTTATGAGTTGGCGCGTGATTCGTCGCTCTATGATCTGCCGGCTCTTCTCGATGCCTCCGATCTGGCCTTGGAGGGGACGCTTGAGAATCGGGAGGCCTTGGTCAGGCTGCTTGATGCGCCTGATGCCGGAAGCCGCTATTGGGGAATGGCCGGCTGTTTCGGGCTCGGTATCAACCCGCCACAACTCCTTCAACTCCTTTCGGATGAGTCGCATGAGATCCGCTTACTCGCGGCTTGGATGCTGTTCCAACAAGGGGAGGACGTCCAGGCCCTCGCCTGCTTGGAAACCCTTATAAAGGAGTCCTCGTATGCCATGCTGTCTGTTCTCAATACCATCGACTGGATGGGACTGGACGCCGCGCCCCTGCTAGCGGAGATGCCGTCCTCGGCCCTTGCTGATCCCTACGTGCAACGAATGGTCGACATCCTCCGCACCAAAGCGATCAGACCCTGACGTAAGACTTGGTCAGGGCTGCTCGTGAGTCCCACTTGGTGTGCGCTGGGCCTGCCTGTCCGCATTTTATGCACTTATATGCAGTGGAGGATTGACAGAATGGAGGGTGGTGCGGATGGGTGATGGCATGAGAAAACAGGAGAGACAGGATGGGAGCGGGCGGTTGTTTGGCGGAGGGAAGGCATGGGGATGGCTGAGCGGAATGGCGGCACTGGGAGTGGGGGTGATCTTGGCGGGGTGTTATGACGCGGATAAACCGTCGCCGACGGCGTCTGACATTCTGGGCAATCCGGCCTACAAGGCGATGAGTTATTCCGGTTGGCGGACGACCAGTCGGGCGGAGTCCCTGTGTCCGACAGTTGAAGAGATCAAGGAGGACCTTCTTTTAATGGAGGCGATGGGAGTGCGGTTGATTCGGACTTACAATACCCAGTTGTATCCTCAGACGGAGAGGATTTTGGCGGCGATCAAGGAATTGAAGGCCGTGGACCCCGAATTTACGATGTTTGTGATGCTGGGAGCCTGGATCCAATGTAAGGGGGCCTATACGGACCGGGCGGTTCATGATCGGGAGGATCTTGAACAGAACAAACGGGAGATCGAGCGGGCCATTGCCTTGGCGGCGGCCTATCCTGAGGAGATCAAGATCATCGCCGTGGGGAACGAGGCGATGGTGCACTGGCAACCCCACCATGTCGTGCCT
>JBEAQI010000270.1:0-3451 GCA_041163965.1 Verrucomicrobiota bacterium
TAAGGCGACAGGCCTATCTGGCGTGCGGCGGGATGGACGAGACGATGTGCGAGGGCCTTGAAGATTGGGAAATGTGGATCCGTTTTTACGCCGCGGGCGGGCGCGGGGTAAGTTTGGCGCATTGCCTCGCCCGTTACACGGTGCGATCCGATTCCATGTATCAGCAAATAAACGACAATCAGTGGCTACGTATCGCGGAGGGGATCCGCGCCCGTCACGCGCCCTTGGTTGAGCGGTTTGGGCCCGAATTGATCCTTTTGATGGAATCGAACGGAAGTCCCCGGCGATGGCATCACCCTGCGGTATGGACGCCGTGGCATCTACCGAAGGCCCCGCAGAGAGCTATGCCCAAAAGGATGGGGCGGCTGATGGCCCGAATTGGGCAATGGTTGACGTCCCTGTTGCCATGGCCTAGGAAGAAGGAGTGTCAATGAGCTCGCCCGTCCTTTTCAGTGTCTTGCTTTGTGTTCGGTCCCTGTCCGCACCGCTATTGTCCGGTGCGTTGCAATCCCTCCGCGAGCAGAGTCTTCCTTCCCGTGAGTGGGAGTTGATACTGGTGGCGAACGAATCGGTAGAGCGGGCCAAGCGGTATCCCCAATGTGCCGGGGGCCGGTTTGTCCTCATGCATGAAGCCCGGCCAGGGCTGCTTTGGGCACGGCTGCTCGGTTTCAGCGAGTGCCGTGGCCAATTCATCGTTTTGATGGACGACGATGCCCGTTTGGGCCCTGATTTCCTTGCCAATGCGAAGCGCTTTGTGGGTACCGTTCCGTCGGTGGCGGTGGTGGGAGGGACAGTGGCAGCGGATCCCGATGGCAGCGCGGTGCCAGATCCGTTGAAGAGGGCTTTTTCACTGCGAACAGTGGAGCGCAGCCAACGTCTTGAGGATGGGCAGCTTGCGGAGGCACCTGCCGGCGTGGGATTGGTGGTGAGATCCGACTTCTTCGGCCAGTGGCAGCGGACGGTTCGGGAGCGCTCATGGAAGCAGGCCCTTGGGCGGCGTGGGGCTCTTGGCGGAGCGGGTGAGGATGTCGACTTGGTGGCAAATGCCTTGGGGGGCGGAAAGGAGGTCTGGCTCTGTCCTGAATTGCAGGTGCGCCATTTTGTTCCTCCCGATCGACTGCGGCCCTGTTACCTTCGGCGCTTGATCCGGGTGAATAATCTTGGATGGAACGCGGTCTGGTATCGCCATTTCGCGGCGCCTCCCGTTATGCCCTCGAACAGATGCGGGGTGCGGTTGCTGGTGCTGAGGGCGTTGTCCCTTTGGAACGCATGGCGTGGCAACTGGGAGCGACTCATCACCCTTGAGCGGCAGATCGCCCTTCTGTTGACGTTCCGTGGGGGCGGGTTGGACGGGGAGGATGCGCGCACATGATGCCCAAGGCCGTTACAGCAAGCGGCGAAAGGCGGGGACTGATCCTTTTGGCGGTCTATTTGGTGGTGCCTCACCTGGCATGGGTGGGCTTGTCTGACTACGGATTATTGAAAGACAGTGCGGTCCTTTTTCTCGCCGCGGTGTGGATTGCTGTGCAGGTGTCGGGGGGTGAGCTCAAGTGGGATCGTTTCTGGGCATGGGGCGTTGGCCTGTTGCTGGTGTTGGCCCTGCCGTTGCCATGGGCTCCCGATCCTGGGGCCGGTGTGGGGCAGATTGCGCAGTGGAGTTTGTTGGCAATTTCTGGGATAGCGTCCGGTCGGTGGATACAGCGTAGGCCCGGTTGGGATGGGCCTTTGTTGTGGGCAATTTGCCTTGGCGCGACAGGGACAACTTTGCATGCGCTGGCACAATTTTATTTAGGGGTTGAGTGGCCGGATCAGGTCCGGGCTCCGGCGGCGGCCTTTTCCAATCGAAACATGACGGCCCATTGGCTGGTGGTGGCATGGCCTGCGGCGGTTGCCCTTACGTTAACCCGTTCTAAACAATGGGAGCGGTGGGCGGCGCTGATCCCGGGATTGCTGATTCCGGCTTACATTGTCATTTCCGGTTCCAAGGCTGGTTTGTTGGCTTTGACGGTGCAGGCACTGGTTCTGCTCTGGTTGTGGCGGGCCGAGGTGCGCTTCTGGTTGGGGGCGTGTGGTCTGGGGCGCGCGCTGTCTCGAGGGCTGCTGATAACCGGAGCGGCTGTCTCCCTCGCGGTGCTCTGGTTTTCGGCGGCGGAGCGGATGCAAGGGATGGGAGAGCGCTATTGGCGGTCCGGATTGGAGGAAAGCATCCGGGGGAGGCTGCAGGCCGTTTCAGGGGCGGTGCAACTGGTCCTCGATCGCCCGCTGGGCGTCGGGGCCGCTCAATTTGAGCGCCTGTATCCCCTGTACGAGCAGGCCGATGGCGATTGGACTCCCAACCTGACCCGGCGGCAGGGAGCATTGCACAACGATTGGTTGCAGGTGCTGATGGAGGGCGGAGTCCTGCTGATACCCTTTCTGGTGTTGGGAGCGGGTGCGTATGCGCGCGAATTGTGGCGCAGCGGGGTGGCAAGGCCCTCGTGCCCATCTTCCCGTTGTGGGCTGTCCGTTTTTGCCAAAGCCGGTCTGGCCGGTTTGGCGGTGCTGGCGGCAGTCAGCTTTCCATGGCAAAGCGGTTTTATCCTCTTTGCCACCTTTCAAATGGCGGGTCTGCTCAGCGAAGAGCACCGAAGGGCTCCGGTCCTAGACCGCGTCAGGGTGGGATTGGTGAGGCGGTGGACGCTCGTGCTCCTGGCGCTTAGTTTGGTGACGTTGGTGGGGGTGGCGCAGCTACGGCAGGTTATGGCAGATGGCTTGTTCTTTCGGCAGGCAGGGGCCTTTGCCCGGGGAGAAAGCCAGACGGTTGAGCGCCTTGGCGAAGAGATTCAGCGGTGGTGGCCAAAACATCCGATGGCGGCGGATCTCCTTGGGCGGACCCACTTGCAGTCGGGGAATTTTGCGGAGGCGGAGCGCGGTTTTGTCCGGCTGAGGCAGCATTGGCCGAATGATCCCGGTTATCAATACCACGAGGCGCTTGCCCTTGCGGGGCTTGGGCGGTCCGAGGAGGCGGAGCGCTTGCTGCGGCCATTGGTGCAGCGCTATCCTAAGGAGCCCCGTCTGCACTTCCTTCACGGTGCCCAGCTCTTTAGTCTTGGCGATTACAACAGGGCCTATGTGGCCTTTCATGAGGCCGCGCGGCTTGAGCCGACCAGCTGGCTGTACGTTCACAATGTGGGCGTTGCGGCGGAGCGGGCCGGATGGAGAGAGTTGGCGATACAGGCTTATGCCGGGGCCCACCGATTGGATCCAGAACAGCCTGTCAGCCGGGAGCGGCTTGAGGCCCTGCAGGGGGAGCGGTGATGGCAACTGGCACTGGCGAGGGAGCGAGTCGGAACAGTCCTTAAAAGGATCAGCCCCGCGCTTTGCCGGTTCCCGACCCTTTTGCCCCGCGCATGGAACGTGCCGCTTTGTCGAGCTGGGCCTTGTGGCGCGGAAGCATTTCCTCCTCGATGTG
>JBEAQI010000271.1:0-15002 GCA_041163965.1 Verrucomicrobiota bacterium
GTCGCCGGCCTCTTCGAGGCCGGCGGTGGGTGCGGCAAACGGGCCGTGGGGGAAGGATGAGCTATTGAAACAGCCGGCGAAAGGTGACCTCGACACACCCGGCCAGCGCATCTGGATCCTCCCCGCGCAAGGCTGCCACCGTGGCCAGCGCGGTACGGATTTCAAGAGGATGGTGCGCCGCCTGTCCGGACGTGTCCACCAGCGGATAGGTCACGCTGGCGGCGGGCGGGACCATGTCCGGGGCATCCGTCTCGGTGAGCAGGCGGTCCAACGGGCAATAGGCAATGGCTTCGCGCATTCGCTTGCGGCTCGGCTCGGCCGCATACGCGGAAAAGGAAAAATGGCCCCCTATGTCGAGGAGGCGACGCTGCACCTCGCGTGAACCGGAAAAGGCATGCATGAGAAATCCGCCCGGGAGCGATACCTGCCGCAAGGCGAAAGCCACTTCCTCCCAGGCGCGCACGCCATGGACGGTGGGAACAAACCCAAATTCACGGGCAAGGAACAACTGACGCTCAAAGACCTCGCGTTGCAAAGAGGGCCGTCGTGGTTCGATCCAATGGTCGAGGCCGATCTCCCCCACGCTCACCGCCCCACCATGGAGCCGCTCCCGCAGATCGTTTTCCCAATCCTCGGGCAGCTCCTCCACTTTCCACGGATGGACCCCGTAAGCCTTCAAAACCCGCAATGACCCCCTGCCCTCCAAGGCGGCCACCGCCGGCCAATCTGCCGGACAGGTACCGTTGGTGACGACCGTCAACGGCTCATCGCTATCCCCAAGGGAGCTGATCACCGCTGACAAGCGGGCATCCTGCAAATGCGCATGGGCGTCGTAGAAGCGCATGCCTCCGCCTAACCGGCGTTGCCAACGCAGGAATGAGCGAAGCGCTTGATGCGCTCCTCGACCTTGCCAAGGCCGTTGCGCCGATTGCTCGAGAGGTGCTGGTCCACCCCCACCTCGCGCAGAAACTCGACATCGCCGGCCAGAATGGTCTCGGGCGTCTCGCCACTGAAATAGTCGCAAATAATGGTCGCGATGCCCTTCACGATGGCCGAGTCGGAATCGGCCTGAAAGGTGCATTTTCCATCGCGCCACTCGGGAACCAGCCATAACTGCGATTGGCACCCCTCCACCCGGAACGAATCCAAGCGCAATTCGGGCGGCAGCGGCGGCCGATCCTTGGCATAGTCCACCACATAGGTGAACCGCTCAAAGCGATCGGGAAGATAACTCATTTCATCAATCAGTTGCTGGCGCTTTTCCTGCAAACCCATTTTGACACTCTCTGGCCAATGCAAGGGGTTGTCAAATCCACGGAAGGGGCTTTGGTAAAGACATGACAGCGCCCACCGTCTTCACCGTACTTGCCGATTACGAGGTCCATGATCCGCACCCGCTGAGGCTCCCGCGCGGGGCCGAGGTCCGGATTATACGGGGGGACACCACCTGGCCGGGATGGCTCTGGGTGGAGTCCACGGATCAAAAGGGATGGCTTCCGGAGTCCTTTCTCGCCATTGAAGAAGGGGCTGCCCAAGCCATTTTGGAAGCGGCCTTCGACGGCACCGAGCTGTCTGCCCGCCGCGGCACCACCCTCACCGCTCTCTCCCACGCGCCAGGCTGGATCTTTGCCCGCCATCCCGACGGCCACACCGGTTGGTTCCCGCTCTTTAACCTTCGGCCATTTCCTGATATTTGAAGATGGACGTGTTCATTCCCGGCAAGGTGAGTTTGACCGAATGACCATGGCTGTCCCATGCGAAGGGATCACTCTGCACGCCACCAAGATTGCCCACCCCATCGCCGCCATAGCAAGCCGCGGAGGAATTGAGAACCTCTTTCCAGAAACCGGCGTAAGGCACCCCAATGGTGTAGCCATAGCGGGCGATCGGGGTGTAGTGGCCAACCACTAGAATGGTGTCTTCCTTGCGCCTCCCCTTCCGGATAAAGGCAATGACCGAGCTGTCCGCATCCCCCGCGGACACCCACTCGAAGCCACGCGGGTCGACATCGCCCAGCACCAAGGCCGCCTCCGTCCGGTAGAGCCGGTTCAAATCGCGCACCAAGTCCTTGATCCCTGAGTGATCCTTGTACTGCAGGAGGTGCCATGATAGGCTCTCGTCATAGGACCATTCCTCGGACTGGCCGAAATCGCTGCCCATGAAGAGGGTCTTCTTTCCCGGCCAGGCCCACATCAAAGTGTAAAGCGCACGCAGGGTATGGGCTTTCTCGGTAATTGTCCCCGCGCCCATCTTCATCAACATTGACCCCTTTCCATGCACCACCTCGTCATGGGAAAAACATTGCATGAAGGCCTCGGAATACTGGTAGATCATCCCAAAAGTCAGGTTGTTCTGGTGGTATTTCCGGTGAATGGGATCCTTCTGAAAGTACTGCAAGGTATCGTGCATCCAGCCCATGTTCCATTTGAAATCAAATCCGATCCCTCCCTCTGCGACCGGCTTCGATATACCTCCGAAGGCCGTGGACTCCTCGGCTATCATCAGCGCCCCAGGATAATAATGATGCACCAGCTCGTTGGTGGCGCGCAGGAACTCGATGGCCTCGATGTTCTCCCGCCCGCCGTAGCGGTTAGGAATCCATTCGCCCTCCTTGCGGGAGTAGTCTAGGTAAAGCATGCTCGCCACCGCATCAACGCGAAAGCCGTCGATATGATAGCGATCCAACCATGACAACGCGCTGGCGATGAGAAAGGCCCGCACCTCAAGGCGACCATAATTGGGAATCAGCGTCCCCCAATCCTGGTGAAACCCTTGTCGGGGATCGGCATGCTCGTATAGGGCCGAACCATCGAATTTGCCTAGGGCAAAGGCGTCGGTGGGAAAATGGGCTGGAACCCAGTCGATAATCACTCCAATCCCTGCCAAATGCAGCGCATTCACGAGAAACTTGAAATCATCGGGCGTTCCATAGCGCTGCGTGGGCGCAAAATAACCTGTCACCTGATACCCCCATGAACCGGTAAAGGGATGCTCCGCCAAAGGCATGAATTCGACATGCGTGTAGCCCATTTCAACAACATAGCGGGTCAACTGGTCTGCCATCTCGCGGTAGGTGAAAGGCCGGCCGCCATCCTCCACCCGCCGCTTCCATGAGCCAAAGTGGACCTCGTAGACGCTGATCGGAGCCTCCCGCCAATCCGTCTTGGCCCGCCGCTCCATCCAATCGGCGTCCTCCCATGCATAGGCCTTCACCGGACAGACAATACTCGCATTGTGCGGAGGCGACTCAAAGTAGGTGCCGTAAGGGTCGGTCTTGAGGTGCAGATGACCACCCGCATCGCGGATTTCATACTTGTATTTCATCCCCGCCCGGAGGCCGGGAATGAAGATTTCCCACACGCCCGAAGAGCCAAGGACCCGCATGGGGTGATACCGACCATCCCAGCGATTGAAGTCCCCCACCACACTGACCCGACTGGCACTCGGAGCCCACACCGCGAAACTCACCCCCTGCACGCCATTATGCTCGCGAACATGTGACCCGAGTTTCTCATACACGCGGTGATCATCGCCCTTGTTGAAGAGGTAAAGGTCCTCCTCGCTCAAACTGGGAAGAAAGGCATAAGGATCATAAAACTGGCGAATCTCTCCGTTGGCACTCTGGATGCGTAACCGGTATGGAAAGACTGTCTTCCGGGCCTTGATCAAGCCCTCGAAAAAGCCGGCCTCCGACAGCTCCTTCAACGGAAAGCGCTCATCCGTGGCAAGATCGACCACCTCACAACTGCTGGCGTCCTGGAGATAGGCCCGCACCACAACACCCGCTTTGACGGCATGCATCCCGAGGGCCTCGTGGGGGTGATGGTGCCGGGCCCCAATAATTCGCTGATAAGCGTCTTTTTCCAAGTTCATCGCGTGTCTTCTCCTTTAATTCACAGAATGGGTCGCTTCTTTCGCATGCTCCGCGTCATGGGGCAAGGTCATTCAAAGCCAAAATCAGCCGGCTTCAATCGTAATTTGCCGCTTTGTCAGACTGGTCCAAGCAGCAACACAGGCATCGCTCGACTGGCACTGGCCCGACAAATTAACGCTTGTCGGCCATGGGAACGATAACATCCTCAGACCCACGTGAAGCTGTTTCAGATCATCATCGTGAGTGCCCTGGTTAGCGGGGCCACGGTCCTTTGCGCCCAGCAGGGCCCCGAATTGAGCGCCGACTCGCCGATCGCCTACAGCGAGGAAACGGGCCTCCTCATCGCCGCCGGAAATGCCGTCTTCGTCGACGAAAACACCATCGTCGAAGCAGATTTGATCCGTTACAATCGTAATACGGAGGCTGTCGAGGCCCTCGGAAACGTCACCGTCACCCGCGAAGGGGTACGGTTGCTGGCTGAGCGGGTCACCTACGACGCGAAGACGCGGTCCTTTGAGGCCCTTGACTTTCGCGTAGGCTACCCACCGCTCTTCATCGAAGGCCAATCTTTCAGTGGCACCCAGTCGACAGTGAATTTTGCGGATATCTCGGTCTTTTTCCGGGAGCCGGTGCAAAGTGCGCCGCGCATTCGGGTCAAATCGGGACAGTGGGTGGAAGATACCTACCTTAAAGCGGAAGGAATCCGCCTCAACGTCTTTGGCGGGCTTGGCCTGCCGTTACCAAATCTGACCTATGCGTTCGGTCAGCCGGACGTGGATATCGAGGCCTCTCTCGGGTACACCAACTTTCTCGGTTTATACGCCCAATCGGCATGGCTGGTGCCCACCACCACGGAATGGGCCCTCGGCGGCAATCTCGACCTCTACTCCAAACGGGGAATCCTCATTGGACCCAGGCTAAACTGGACGGGAGCAGATGGGCGAATCCGGTTGGGACTGGATACGGGCTGGATTCACGATCACTCCTTTGAGGAGCGGGGCGTGGATGCCCTTGGCCAGCGTATTGAACAAGATCGCGGCTTCGTCAAAGTAACCATTGACGCCGCTTCCGCAGACGCCGCGGTGCAATTCAAAAGTCGTGGGGAATGGCTCTCGGATTCGGAGGTTCTGCGAGACTTCCGTGAAAATCGCTACCTGAGAGACAGCCAGCCGGACGGATTTGCGGAACTGACATGGCAAACCGACCGCTTTATCATAAGTGCTTTCGGGCGTTCCCGCCTGAATAACGGATATGCCTTTATAGAAAAACTGCCGAGTCTGCAGGCCGAGTGGTTGCCACGGCAGATCGCCTCGACCGGCTTGGTTCTTCAAGCGCGCGCCAGTGCCACGCGATACCGTCAATACGATCCGGCCATCGGACAATTTCTCTTCCCGGAAACGCCCTTCTACCAGCCCGCCAGTGCCGGAATCAGTGGCCTCAGCCGCTTTTTGAACCGGCTTGATGCAGTCGCCACCGTCACTCGGCCTGTTCTCTTGCCGCAGGGTCTGCAGCTGATCTTGCGGAGCGGGGCCCGGTGGACCCGATGGGATGAGGAAAACGGGGAGGTCATCGATCAGCGCTGGATTGGGGAACTGGGCTGGGATCTCCGTCAATCTCGGTCAAGGTCCTACACCGTGGACTGGGAGGCGCTCGACATTGAGCGACTGGTCCACCGCTCCACCCTCCAAATCCAGCACCGCTACCACCGCTGGGATGCGGCAGCACTTGACCTGCCCATTTCCATGGATGCATCCTCCTATCGGCCCTATGCGCCCCTCATGGATCTGGCGGATCTGGAGGCGCTGGATACCCTGCGCGCAGGGCATCATGTTCGCTTGGGATGGGAAAACACCCTGCTGAGTGGCCCCGCGGACGCCGTGAGTCGCCGCCTCATGAGCCTCCATTTCTATCAGGACTTTGTGGAAACCCACTCCAGCGGCTCCCTGGATAGCGACGCGCTCTACACGGCCTTGCAGTTTCAGCCAGCAGAATGGGTCTCCATCGCGTGGAACCTGAAATTTCTCCCGGAAGCTTTCCAGACGGAGGCCTCGTGGTTCACTGCAAGGATTCGCAGCGCGGACCTCTGGGACCTGCGTCTGCAAACGGAATTCGTCGAAGGCGCCATCCAGCAATACGGCATTCAGGGCACCTACCGGATTGGCGAAAACATCGGCCTGCTCGCTGCCGCCCAATACGATGCCCGTATCGGCGCATGGACACGTCAGCGCTATGGCTTCAGTCGCCGCTTCGGCAATGTCTGGGAGCTGGAGCTCTATCTCTCTCTCACTGATGCCGATGAACGGCAGGACAAGGCCAGCGTCGGCCTGCGCGTGAATTGGCTCTCTTTTTAACCTCCTTGCCATGCCTGCCCCCGACAAGCCTGACCAACCTCTGATCCGCGCCTATGAGCATGCCGTGACCTTGCCGGTCTTTGAGGGGCCGCTCGATCTCCTGCTCTTCCTGATCAGAAAAAACGAAATCGATATCTACGATATCCCCATCGAACGCATCACCACGCAGTATCTGGATATTCTACGGGGAATGGAGCATCAGCGGCTGGAAATCGCGGGGGAATTTTTTGTCATGGCCGCGACCCTCATGCAAATCAAGAGCCGGCTGCTCCTCCCAAGGGACGAGCAACTGCCCGGACAAGAGGATGAGGAGGAGGAAAGCGACCCGCGCTGGGAACTGGTTCAACAGCTCATACAGTATCGGAAATTTAAGGAAATCTCGGGTCGACTGGAGGAAATCATGGACGAGGCGCGCAACGTCCTCTTCCGGGATTATTTTCTCAGCGCTGAGGAAAAGCCGGAACGCCCCCTCCAGCCTAGCGACGCGGTCTCTCTCTGGAATGTCTTCAACCAAGTCCTCCGACGGCTAGCCGACAAGATCGTCATCGGCGAAATCCACGACGAGGTCGTCTCGGTCGCCGACCGGATGGAGGACATCCTGAAACGCATTGAGACCACCCCCTCTTTTCGCTTTTCCGCATTGCTGCAAACGGACCGGGTGACTGTCCCATTTATCATCTCCACCTTCCTTGCCCTCCTGGAGTTGACCCGCCTGCGCCGGCTGACTCTGGTGCAAGATAGCGCGTTTGCCGATATTCTCTGCAACGCCTCCCCGCCCGATGAAAGCAACCGCGATGACGAGCAGGACAGAGAGCTGGAGGACTGGGAGACCAATGAATCGGATAGCCGCGATCAGGAAAATGACGCGGCCGGTGCTTGGACCGAAGAACGGCAAGAGGACTCCTGATTCTTACCACTCCAGAAACAAGTAGGGCCGGGCCACCCGAAGGTGCACCCGACCCATTGGGGGAGGGAAATTGACTGATTTACAGCGCTTGCGCTTTCCGCAGGAGCTCTGATTTTGGCTGAAGTCCCACGATCTGGTCCTTTAATTCACCATTCTTGAAGAAAAGTAAAGTCGGAATAGAGCGAACGCTGTACTTCATCGCCAGCTCTTGATTGTCATCAACGTTGACCTTCGTCACCACAAGGGAATCAGCATTTTCTGCGGCCAGTTCTTCAAGCACGGGGGACAACGTCCGGCAGGGCCCGCACCACGGTGCCCAGAAGTCGACAATGACGGGCTTGTCCGCTCCGGAAATGGTCGAACTGAAGTTTGACTGATTGAGATCAATAATGCCGTTAGCCATATCTAAATTGAATAGGACACGCTTTTTGGGAATTGCAACCTATTGTGGCGTGTTTCGCGCAATCAATTCGGCAATTTCCTGTGGGGCCGCTTCTTGCAACGCTTTGCCCCGCTGCTTTAAGTCCTCGAACGTCTTCATTAGCGTCTCCGTCATGCGCTCGTGAGTTTCCTCAGAGCCACCGACCACAGAAAACTGCTCGGCTCGGGTCAGGCGCTTGTGTCCGTCGGCATTGTCGAGCCCGATTCCAAGAATATGCGCCTGATGCTTTTCCCTCATGATCAAGATTGGCCAGTTTGCGAGAAGGCTCTCTGGGGAATCAAGTCAATTCCCGCAAGACCTTGTCCGCGAAAGGTCGGGCCGAAAGTTTCTCCTTTTCAAAGGGAGCGGCACTTGCCACGGTGTGGCATCATGAAACGCGCCATCGCCCTTCTCAACGGTCCGAATTTGAATCTCTTGGGCACCCGTGAACCAACCCTTTACGGAAACGCGACGCTCACCGATATTGAGCAGCGGCTACAGGGAATTGCCGCCGAGGCGGGAGTCGAACTGCTAAGTTTCCAGAGCAACCATGAGGGCGCCTTGATCGACCAGATTCAGGCATGGTCAAAGGAAGGGGTCCGATTCGGCATCATCAACCCTGGCGGCTTCACGCACACCAGTGTGGCCTTGCGGGATTGCATCGCGGCCTGTGCGGTGGATTTCATTGAGGTCCACATCAGCCACATTCACCAACGGGAGACATTCCGGCACCATTCCTTCACCGCAGCGGTCTGCTCGGGCCAGATTTCGGGTCTTGGCCCCTCTGGATATGAAGCCGCCCTGCGCCATCAAATTGGCAAACTGGGCTGACCTCAAGCGATCCACCCGCCAAATTGCAGCGCCATCACTCCCAGGCGCAGGACCACATTGGTGGCCACCGCGGCTCCAAGGTCATCCAAAACCACCCCCCATCCACCGGGCGCATCCTGGAGCCGATTTATGCCCAGAGGCTTGAGAATATCAAACAGACGAAACAGGGCAAATCCGGCCAGCATATAGAGCCAGACCTGCCCAGTCTGCCCCATCAGTGGCTCAAGCCCAATGAAGCACAGGGGAATGGCTACCACCTCGTCGAGAATAACCTCTCCCGGATCCCGCTTTTGCAGGCGCCGCTCAGCCTCTCCGCAGATAATAACCGCCAGGCCCACCAGCAAGGCGAGGAGCGCCAACTGACCCACCCAATTAAGTTGGAAAAAGAAAACGGTGTAGAGAAGGATGCCGACCACACTGCCATTGGTTCCGGGAGCCCGACCCCAATACCCCAACTGACCGAGGGTACTGGCCATGACAATCGGTTTGTCCGGGACCCTTGCTAGAAGCAGTCTCAACCATCGCGTAAAGAGAGGCTGCATCAGGCGCTCCGCCCCTTTCTCGGCAAAAAGACCCACCCATACTTGCTCAGGTATTTCCAACCGCTGGAAACCGTCAACCAGGCGGCTAAAAGAAAATAGATGTAGCCGTTAATCCAAACGTATAGGCCAAAAAATGAAAGGTCTTCCCCCAACCAATGCGCCCAATCACGCTCCACCATCGGGACCGCGAACAGCACGCAAATGCCGGTCACTTGCCAGATCGTCTTGCGTTTTCCAGAAGACTCAGCCGCCAACACCACCCCACGGCGTGTGGCCACCATCCGGAGCACCGTTATTCCCATTTCACGAATAAACATCAGGAGGTATACGGGGACGGTGAACCAAAGCGGAGGCAAGAGCGCAAAATAAAGAAGCAAGGCAAACGCGCCAAGAGTCATCACTTTGTCCACCGTGGCATCCATGATCTTGCCGAAATTGGTAATGTACCCATACCGACGGGCAATGTACCCATCGAGGAAATCTGAGATCGACCCGTACAGGATACAGAAAAACGCCAACGTCGCCGCACCCGTCCAGTCCTGAAGCACCAACCAGACCAACGCGATCAATACCCCGATACGACTGAAGGTGATGATGTTGGGTAGCTGTTTCAGCATTTCTTTCTCTCTATGCCTACCCTTGTCCTCTTTTCAAAGCCTATTTTCTGAAAACGTCCTAGGTCATGGGCCAAATCAAGCCGCGAAAAACGCCAGCGGTTCTCCGACTGAAAGACGGATCAATAGGCCGGCAGTCCAACTCCTATGCTGAGTCCACGCTAATGAAGGGAACGAAGGATTATCGGAACTGGGATGAGAGATATGCGATACCCGTCCGCGGCAGTGGGTTTGCCGGGGCTGCCTGAATCACGATCTGACGTAATGAGGCCTCGCTCACTTTCAGGTCTTGTTTGACCTTGGCAAGACTGAGGGCGATGAGCGTCTCACGATTGCGTTCCAAGGCAGTCTGCCCAAGGGCGTCCGATGGAGATATGCTGAGTCCGTCGGAGGTAACATCCAGCGTTTAAACAATCCGCGCACCGGCCATCGCAATCTTCAGATTCCGCCATGCACATAGTTGACAGCATCAGGATCGCTATCGGCAGGCGATTTTGAGCAGGTGAGAAGGGCCCGAGAACCGACGTGTAAACGATTTGATTGGCGGAGTAATAATCGCGATCTTCAGGCAAAGCAGTGGGGATCCGGCTTATTTCCGCACCACCAGCAGCAGGAGGATCCCCTCATCCCCGCGCGGCCCTCCCAGAACAGCCGGGAGACGGCCGGCAAGTTGGACCCGAGTCTGCAGGAGACGCGTGGAGCCACGGGTCCAATCCAATTCAACCCGGGCAGAAGAAGCGGTGGCCTCATCCAGTCGAAGCTGCACCCGCTGGTCCGAGAAGAGAGCGACCTGCGCCTCCGACTTGAGCGTCACGGATTTGCGCGCCATGATTTCATAGCGGTCAAAGCGGAACAGGCGCTGCAGGTTGGCGGCGTAGGGCCGGAGGCCGGCATCAACGAGGGGCTCCCCCTCGCTGGCCCGGACCAGAATGACGTCGAGGGCGACGGGTTCGGCGGCCTCGGCAGCCGGAACGGCGAGGGCCACGAAAAGGCCAAGCAGACAAAAAAGCAGGGCAACGGAGGGAGTTTTCATAACGGAATGGATTGGGTGGATTTGATTAAATTTTGCCGGGCGGCACTGAGGCGGGACATGACCGTCCCCCGCGGACACCCGAGGATATCGGCAATTTCATTGTAGCTGAGGCCCTCCAATTCGCGCAACTCGATGATCTGCCGATGTTCGGGTGACAACTGATCCAGAGCGGCTTTCAACAAGGCTCTGTTCTCCCGGTTCTGCAACGGTTGATGGGGGCGGGCCTGTTCCGCGGAATGGGTCCAATCCAGCACATATTCAATGGACTGTTCGATGATGCGCTTGAAGACAGAGGCCCGCCGATGGCCGTCCCGGCCCAAATTGTGGCCGATCTGAGTGACCCATGTCAAAAAGTGGGTTGGGGGCCTATACAGCTCTCGTTTTTCCCATGCCCGCACCCATGCCCGCTGTGCCAACTCCTCCGGATCATCAAACCGGCGTTTCTCCAGTCGCCGCAACACAGGATGGTACCCCGCCTTGAAAAGCTCACCAAAGGCCTCGGGATTTCCCGCACAGGCCAACCGGACCAGATCGGGTTGGTCAAATGGCTGTCCCTGCGCAGATGGGTCGATGGGACTGGAATCAGGCTGAACCACCTCAGCGAGAATCGGCAGCGGTATTGAGGTGTCAAGGTCTCAACGAGTCGCTTTCGTGCCAGCGCCATGCTTTGTCCTTTACCATCCGCATCAACTGCAACATCAATGGCCTTCAGGATGCCCCGCCCTCGCGCCAATCTCGTCATCATGCTTCTTGTAGCCGTGCTCCTTCCGGCGACCGGGGGCCTCTACTGGCTCTGGCAGGAAGGCCACCTGAGCGCTCCACCAGCACCGGCCAACCGGCTGGCGATGGCCTTCTCCGCCAAAGGGGAAGCACACGCCGATCCGGCCAACTGCATCGCCTGCCACCGTCCGGAAACGGAGGCCTGGATCAACTCCCACCACGCCCTCGCCAACGCGCCCTTATCCGATGAAGACCGCGAGCGACTCCTGAAAATGGGGGACTCCATGACCCGCGAGCGGGGCATGGTCTGGAAAAATCAGGGCTCGATCCCCGTGCTCCAGGAAAACGCCCTCCCGCCCTACCCGGTCATTGGATCGATCGGCATCGAACCGCTCATCCAGTACCTGAACCTCGCCCCGGATGGTCGGATCCAGGCCCATGAAGTGGCATGGGATGTCGAACGGGAAGAATGGTTTTCGATCTTCGAAAACGAGGATGACTCGGATCGCTTGCCCGGCGAATGGGGCCACTGGACCGGTCAGGGCATGAACTGGGACGCCAACTGCGCCTATTGCCACATGACCGAATATCACAAGGGCTACGATATCGAATCGGATGCCTACAACCGCCAATGGGCCCACATGGGGATCACCTGTGCCCAATGTCATGGGGAGATGGAAGTCCACCTCTCACAGATCGCCAATGGCCACGAAGCCTTCTACGAAAAGAAGACCCCACAGCAAATCATGGAGTCCTGCGCCACCTGTCATTCTCGCCGGGAGGAATTGACGCGCGAGGGCTTCCGGTCAGGCGACGAATATGAGGATCATTATCAGCTGACCTTGGCAGACGTTCCAGGACTCTATCACCCCGACGGTCAGGTGATTGGAGAAAATTACGTCTATGGATCGCTGATGATGAGTTCCATGGGCCATGCCGGGGTGACCTGTATGGATTGCCACGACCCACACTCGAACGCCAACATCCTGCCGACTTACAATAACGCCCTGTGCATGCGCTGCCATAGCGGAGGCCTCATGGACGCGCCCAAGATTGATCCGGTCGCCCACAGCCACCACCCCATCGACTCCAGCGGCAATCAGTGCATCGAATGCCACATGCCGGTCACCCACTTCATGGGCCGAGACGGGCGCCGCGACCATTCCTTCAGCAGTCCCGACCCCACCCTCTCCATCGAAATGGGGATTCCAAACGCGTGTATCGCCTGTCACACCACGCAGTCCAACGAATGGGCCAAGTCCTACACTGATCAATGGTACGGTCCGGACATGAACCAGAAAGCGCGGGACAAGGCGCGCCTCATGCATGACTTGTTCGCGGGAAAGACCGATGCTGCATCAAGGCTGCGGGCCGCGCTTGAGACGGAAGAAAACCGGTTCTGGAAGTCGACCTTTGTCTCCATGCTGCGCTACACGGAAGCTGACGCACCGGCCATGGATCTGCTCCGCGCCGCCGCCATCGATCGGGATCCCATGGTGCGCAGCGCCGCCGTCCGCACCGCCGGTCTCTCGGCCTTTCCGCAGGAGCTCCAAAACGCCCTTCTGGAGGATCCATCGCGCTCGGTCCGGCTCGCCGCCACCCTATCCACTCCCGACCTGATGGTCGCCACCCCCACCCATGAGACGGAACTGCGGGACTATCTGGAACACACCAGCGACTCGCCCATGGGCGCGCTGCGTTTCGCCGCCTATCTGCGCTCGAGAGGGGAATTGGAAAAGGCCGCCCTCGCCGCCCGGCGCGCCGTCGACCGGGAACCGCTCAACCCGGAAGCATGGCGCCTCGCCGCCATCGAATTGCACGCCTCCTCACAATCCATGGAGGCCATGGAATTCTTGCGAAAATCGCTCCGGTTGGATCAGGCCAACGTCAATACGCTCTTTAATCTGGCCCTCCTTCAATATGAAATGGGCCAGACAGACCAAGCCTTGGATTCTCTCCTCAAAGCGGTTGACCTGGATCCGAAAAATGAGGGGGTCTGGTTCAATCTGATCGTCCTCTATCTTCAATTGGGCGATCGAGAGACGGCCCGTTCCACTCTCCAAAAAGCGCTCATGAACCTGCCCGGCAGCCAACGGCTGCAGTCACTCGGCAGAAATGTGCAAGGTCCCTGAGGTCGGCGGGTCGGCATCGTGGTATCGGGTGCCGGACCTCGTTAGACCGGTCTACAAATGGTGCTCATCCATGTGTCATGGGCACAAAGCGGACCGGGACAAGGGCCTCTCGGCTGATCTGGTGATCTGATTTCCGCAAAAGATAAAGCGACTGTTGACCAAACTCCTCGACCGGAATGACAAGTCGGCCGCCGTCCGTCAATTGGTCGACGAGGGCCTGAGGGACCCGGTATGGAGCGCAGGTCACGATAATCCCCTGATAAGGGGCATTCTCCGGCCAGCCATAGTGTCCATCTCCGACCCTGCAATGGATATTCCGATATCGCAGACGGCGAAAAGTCAGTACTGCTTCCTCTGTCAGCTCTGGTATAATCTCCATTGTGTAGACCTGATCCACCAATAGCGAAAGGACCGCGGCATGGTATCCCGATCCTGTTCCGATTTCGAGGACCGTATCGGCCGGGCCCAGACGAAGCTCCTGGCACATGAGGGCCACGAGCGAGGGCTGTGAAATCGTCTGACCATGGCCAACCGGAAGCGGCTGGTCGGCATACGCCATACCAATCGAATTACTCGGGACAAAGGCATGCCGTGGCACGGTGCGCATGGCCGCGAGTACCCTGGGGTCCGATATCTCATTGAATCGCCCCTCCAAATGGTCATGGACCAACCGCTCCCGGGCCCGCTCAAAGTCCGCCTCAACGAGGGGCGCCTGTCCACCACGCCGCCCGCCAGCGGCCTCCAGTTGCTCGTCATCACTCTTTCTTGGGGTCATCGGAGTCCCTGTATAATCGAATTTTGCCATCAGTTCACCTCCGGACTCAGCATAGACCCCCCGGAACCGCATGACAATGCAAAGTTCGGTCCTGAGGGGTGTCCTCGGCAGGGCCGAGCGAGGGCCGATTGGCTTTGAAATCACCGATTCTCATGATATTAAAATTGCGCCCGCGCCTGAACCCGGCTTTGTTGCTAGGATATGAAATTGCGTCGCGGGCGGAATTCCGACCTGTCTGAATTGACACGACTTGAGGCTGGTAGCTTTGAGGCAGCCCGCCGTGATTCCGAATGGATGACGCGCCACAGCCTCAACAGTCCGCACCAAGAGGTGTGGGTACTGGAAAACGGGCCCACCCTCGCCGGGTGCCTGATTCTCCGATTTTGGCCCCACACCTGCCGGATTCATTCCATCGCCGTGGATCCAAAGGTGCGCGGAGCCGGGCATGGGCGACGCCTCTTGCGCCAGGCACACCGGCGCGCCAGGGCCCGTGGCTGCCGCCGGATGAACCTTGAGGCCGATGCGCGAAACGAGGCGCTCCTTGTGTGGTATGAACAGAATGGGTACACCCGCACCAGAAAACTCAGCGACTATTACGCCCGGCGTTGGCATGCCTGGCGATTCAGCAAGGCCCTTTGAACAAGGGACCGCGAACACACAGTTTTACTCTCCCGAACCATGCCTATCACCAATTTGCTTGTCGTCGACAATCCCTCCCGCTGGAAGCTGCAGGTGGACGCCGTGGAGATCATCTCCGCGAAGGCCTACCTTGCCCCCAACACCCACCAGCAGTGGCCCGAGG
>JBEAQI010000272.1:0-10209 GCA_041163965.1 Verrucomicrobiota bacterium
CCGGTGCCCGTTGCTTCCAATAGTCGCCCCGCCGGCAGGACCTTGACCTCAATCACACCGGGTTCGGTCCGTGGAAAAGCTTGCTGGTAGGCCTGTGCCGATGCCGTCATGAAAAAAAGGATAAAATAAAGACTGAACTGCCTCATGCTTAATAAAAGCATATCCGCTGCGCTCTCGCAAGTCCACAGCACAACCTGCCGCCAGACAGCTCCTCCCTGCCTCATCCCGAACGCTCCGGAGCACCTTGGCGTTGAAGGGAATTCTGGATGGATGCGCGTTTACGGTAAGCGGATTTGCCGGAGCCAGGGGGGATTTGTTCGTTGACTCGAAAGTCCCCCTGGGGCACTGGAAGCCCATGCATCTACTCTGCGATGAGCTGTCCCAACTGAAGCGCGTGGCCTACCCACAGGATGGTGCGCGCGTCCACCAGACTATCATAGAAGCCCTGCGGGCCCAATTCGCACCGGGCATCGAAGCGCTGCCCGTGCACGATCTAAACGGGGCTGCAGGTGCGCAGACCCTTCTGCTAGGAATTGCCGGGGAATGCGGTGTTGATATCCCGGAGGGAGAAAAGCCCGGTGGCAGTTGGATGTACTTCCAGTACACACCACAAGGCGGCGGGCGTTTGATCGTCTCCCATCGCCATTTTCTCTATGGCCTGTGGAGCCTCGTTAGCGGGGACTGGGCCAACGAGGACGTTGCCCGCTGGAGCCACGGCGCCCTCACAAAACCGGCCTTTGACGGGGTCCTCGGATTTGACGGCCATTATGGATTCTGGCGGCGGTTTACCATTGGTTATGACCCGGAATCCGCGATGCGCGAGACGGCCCGGATGGGATGCCGCTATGTCGCCGTCAATGCCCTGCCCTCCCCGAATGCCTATGAGGCTGGGCCAGTCGGCGAGATCTATTTCCGCTTTTACCAATACCTTCCGGACATCGACCAATATGTCGACACCCGCCTGAATCGGGGTATCTATCCTCCGGAATACCTCCATGCCAATCTGGTCTTTCTCAAGGAGCAGGCGGAACGCGCGGTCCGGTACGGCCTGACTCCCGGCATGCAGGTGGCCAATCCACGGTCCGCTCCCGAGAGCTTTTTTCAGCGCTATCCTTATCTGCGTGGTCCTCGGATCGACCACACCTTCCGTTGCTACCAGCCGCGATACACGATGACACTCGCCCATCCCATTGTGCGTTGGCACTACGCGACGCTCCTCGAAAAGCTCCTGCGGGAGTGTCCGGAGATCGGATTCCTCTCCACTCTGATCAACGACAGCGGGTCGGGGTTTGAATACACCGAAAGCCTCTATCCAGGCCGCAACGGGGGTCCCTACATGATCCGGGAATGGCGGTCCCATGCCGAAATCGCAAGACGGGCCGCGGAACTGGTGATCCAGTACTACCGGGGCATGCGGGATGCCGGTCGCCGTATCAATCCGGATTTTCGCATTCTTCTTGGACTGAACAACATTGAGGAGGAAAAAAAGATCATTTACGACGGTCTCGACGATGGGCTCGATCGCCTCGATCGTACTCAGCGCTATGACAGCCGGCACTACGGGGAGGACAATGAAGCGCTCGAACAGAAGGGCTCCCGCCTGGTGTCATGGGTCTCGGCAGAGGGCAATCCCTACATTCTGGGAATCCCCAGCCCCTTCCAAACCCTGCATAACCTGCAGCGGGAGCGCGAGGCCGGCGCCTCCAGCATGGAGTTGGATTTTGATCCGCCTTCATCGGCTCCGTTCGATGTCAATCGGGTGGTCGCCCGGGCCTTTGTCCTGGGCCTGAATGAGGACCCAGCGACGACCGTGCAGACTGCCGCGGAGACGTGGGCCGGACCGGATGCCGCAGCCGACCTCGTAGAACTATGGCGGGCCTCGGACCGGATCGCCAGGGCCGCCCCTGTATGGCCGCTTTATGGAAACCAAGGCTTCGCATGGTACCGCATCTGGACCCGACCGCTTGTCCCTGATATTGCCAAGATTCCAGTCCTCGACCGGGCCTATTACGAGGACTACATCCTCACTCATTTCAACAATCCGCATAACGTCGACTTCAAGGCTGATTGCCTTTGGGAAATCCACACCGTTGAGGAAATGGAGGCTTTCCTTGACCGTTATGATGCGGTTATCCTGCCTGACCTTGAGGCCCTCATCGCAAGGACCCGCTCGCTACTCGCAGGGTTCGACCCAGAGCATCAGGCACAGGGAGTGCTAGACGATCTCGCACAACGTCTCACTGCTTATTATCACTACAACCGGACCCTCCGCAACGTCGCCGCATGGATTGTCCATGTCCATGGTTATCTCCGGGCCGACGGTGACGTAAAAAGAAAAGCCCAAGAGATCGCGGTCCAAGAGTTGATCGATAATGAACTGGAAAACACGCGGGCATTGATCGACTTCGCCGCAACGGTCTCCATCCATTTCATGCCGATTCATGAGCGGGGTCAATGGATGCATGACTACGGACCGGACTTTGTCGACGGTCTGCACAGGAAAGTCGCCCTCATGGAGCAGTACCGCCATGAAAAGCCCTTTATTGATCCCAATTACATGTGGCGTCTTCCAGACCGTGATGAAGTTGAGCTGGCCCCGGACGTCTCTCCGGAGGACTACCTGAAGTCTCTGTAATTCGGCTACACGCCCAACCCGATCTCGACCATGAAGCCATTTCCCTTCTTTAAACACCTCCCCATTGCCCTCGCGGCGGTCTGGATAAGCGCGCTTGTTAACCCGCTCAGGGCGGTCGATATCGAGGCCACTTACACGGTCCTAGCCGCCAACATGCCTACTGTCGCCGAGGGAATGATCGTCACCCAGGTAAACGGTGAGTTCCTCATCGCTGGTGGCGTCAAAAACGGGGACTGGTTGTCCACAGGGGCCGTCTTCCATGAAGACCGCGATTCGTGGGAAACAATCGACCTCCCCTTTGCTGTTCGTGATGCCGCCTCGACCTCGGATTCCTCCCGGGCCTGGATCGTGGGCGGCCTCAGTGCGGAGGGATTGTCGCGCAAGGGGTGGCAGCTGACGGTTGCGACCGACGGAACCCTCTCGGCCGAGCCCCTCCCCGATCTACCGGTGGATGCCCACTCACCTGCGATCATCGAGTACAAAGGGTTCCTTTATCTTGCTGCGGAAAATGGAAACGGCGGAAACGTCCTCCTCCGCCTCGACCTGCGGGCCGTCGACCGGACATGGGAACCCTTACCCCTATGGGCTGACACATTTCTGCGCGACCCCTTTTTTGGCGTCCAGAATGGGGCCCTGTTTATATCTGGAGAAGAACCGGGAGCAGCAGGCTCACCCGTTTGGCGCCTCGGTGATCCTCGCGAAACGGATTGGACGCCACGCTCACCCGCCCCGACCGTTCTTCACTCCGCCAACGGTGTGCCCTCCGGCCATTCCAATCTGCTCTTCATCAACACCAGCGCGCCCGAAACCACCGAGGAGACGCATAGCATCATCACCTACAATGTGATCACCGACACATGGGTCTTGGTCGATTCCATCAAAGGGGAATATGCTGCCTACTTTCTCGAAACCATCGGCGGCCGGAACTTTCTCGCAGGCGTGGGTGATGGGACAGGGACCCTCTCTGAAGTCTCTGTGGGGATGGCCTCGCGTCCCTTTGGCTGGATCGATTACAGCATCATTATCCTCTACATCCTGATCCTCGTGGCAATGGGCTTCTATTTTTCGCGACGGGAAAAGGGCTCCAACGACTACTTTGTCGGCGGCCGCAAGGTGCCGTGGTGGGCCGTTGGGGTCAGCCTCTATGCTACCGGTACCAGCGCCATCAGCTTCATGGCGATATCCGGCCGTACCTACAGCACCAACTGGCTCTACTTCACCAGCATCTTTTTCGGCCTCATGCTGGCGGTTGTCGTCGCCCTTATCCTCGTGCCGCTCATTCGCCGGCTCAACATTGTCTCCACTTACGAATACCTCGAGCTGCGCTTCCATGTCAGTGTCCGCCTCGTCGGAAGCCTCATTCTCATCTTCACCCAACTGGGCAGCCGAATGAGCGTGGTCCTACTGCTGCCAGCCCTCGCCCTCTCCAAAGTAACCGGCACCAGTGTCGTGGAAAGCGTCATTGCGATGGGCATCATCGCTACTCTCTACACTTACATGGGAGGCATCAAGGCCGTCATCTGGACCGATGTCGTTCAGGTCTTCATCTTGCTGGGCGGGGCCTTTTTCTGCCTGTATTTCATCATCGCCAAAATCGACGGCGGGTTTGTTGGCTTCCTCACCATTGCCAATCAATATGACAAGATGCAGATCTTTGACTGGCGCCTTACCCTTGAGGCCGCCACGGTATGGGTCTTCTTCCTCAGCGCCTTTGCCGGAATCATGACCATCCCCAACGATCAGGTCATGATGCAACGGGTCCTCTCTACCAAGGACGAAAAAGCCGCCAGTCGGTCCATCTGGACCCTCACCCTCATCACCATCCCGGGGAATCTGGTTTTCTTCGCCCTCGGAACCGCTCTCTGGGTCTTTTACGCCAACTTCCCGGAGCGTATGGACCCCAGTCTGCAGTTTGATGCCACCTTCCCGCATTTCATTGCGCACGAGTTCCCAGTCGGTGTCGCCGGCCTCGTCATCTCCGCCCTCTTCGCCGCTTCCATGTCCACCCTCGATAGCGGTATGAACTCTGTCGCCACCGTTTTCTCCATCGACTTTTATAAACGTTTCAAGAAGGCCGCCACCGACGAGCAAATCCTTCGTGTGGCCCGCATCGTCACCCTCCTTTCCGGCGCTTTCGCCACCATCATGGCCCTCATCCTCACGCGCTACAGCCTTCCCTCGCTCTGGGATACCATGATCCTCCTCACCGGCCTCATCGGTGGTGGCTTCGGAGGCGTCTTCGCCCTCGGTATGTTCACCCGCCGCGCCAACGCCATTGGCGCCATCACCGGTGTCCTCCTCAGCCTCGTCACCGCCCTCTCCGCGCAGGCCTTTACCAATGTCCATGTCTTCATGATCCTCCCCATCGCCGTCTTCACCGTCGTCACCGTGGGCTACCTCGTCAGCTGGATTACCCCCCACCACAACAAGGATCTGCACGGGCTCACCCTCCACCGCATCGACCAGAAGCCACGGCCCTGATGAGACCGTTGTGACGCCCTCCTCCATTCATGCTCACCGTGTTGTTCGCCCCTCCCGATTGAGTGGATCCGCCAGCCACAATAGGGGTCAAAGGACCGCCAAAGTCTTTTGCCCATTTTACTTTGTCTTCTACAAAACGACGCAGTAGTTCATCTGGCGAAATGAAAAGCCTGTCCGTTTTTTTGGCGGCCCTCATGCCAGGCATCCTTGTGGCGGCCACTGGCGTCGGTGCCGGAGACCTCCTCACCGCGGGCATAGCGGGGTCGGCGTTTGGGGTGGGCATCCTATGGGCGGCTTGGTCCGGAGCATTGACCAAATACATCCTCAACGAGGGCATCGCCCGCTGGCAGATGGCCACCGGCACAACGCTTATTGAGGGATGGCGAAGCCACCTCGGACCATGGGTGACATGGCCGTTTTCGGCCTATCTCTGCCTATGGGCATTCTTCGTTGGTGGAGCGCTCAGCGGCGCCTGCGGCGCCGCCGGGGCCGCGCTCTTTCCATGGCCACAAGACCCGTCACAAGCGCGGGCCTTTTGGGGCATCGTGCACGCCCTTGTCGGATTTGTCATCGTCCGCGCCGGCGGCTTTGTCTGGTTCGAGCGGATCATGGGCATCTGTATCGGGCTGATGTTTGCCGCCGTCTTGACCACAGCCGCGCTCCTGCCGCCCTCGCCTGCCTCATTTTTTGAAGGCCTCGTGTTCCCCGAGATTCCCGCCGGAGGGGGAGCATGGGTCATTGGGGTAATGGGAGGCGTTGGCGGAACTGTTACCCTTCTCTCCTATGGGTACTGGATTCGCGAAAAGGGGCGCCATGGCGCCGACGGCGTCAAGGCGTGCCGACGGGATCTGGCAGCTGGATACCTGCTCTCCGCTCTCTTCGGACTGGCCATGATCGTCATCGGCTCAAGGGTCTCGATTGTCCGTAGTCCCTCAGTTGTTCCAGATCTGGCTCAGCAGCTTGAAATGGCGATCGGTTGGCCGGGTCGCTGGGTTTTCCTTCTGGGATTCTGGGGCGCCGTCTTCTCCAGCCTTCTGGGGGTCTGGCAGAGCGCTCCCAAACTGTTCGCCGATCTGGTTACCCCGCGATCCTCCAATGGCTCGCCCGACCCGATACGTGCACGGCGCCACGAGTTTCTCTTCCTAACGGGAATTACCCTTGTTCCGTTGCCGCTTCTCTGGATCGCCCTGCAGCGGGCCCAACTCATTTACGCCATCGTCGGGGCGGCATTCCTCCCCTTCCTTGCCCTTACTCTGCTCATCATGAACAACCGCCGCCAGTGGATGGGAAAGGGATTCGGCAACGGTTGGCTCGCCAACACGGGCCTCGCCCTGACACTAATATTCTTTGCCGCCATCGGCATCTCGGAAGCGACGCAGGCCATTGCTCGGCTCCTGCGAAACTTCTAGCAGTCAATTCCTTTTAAAAATACTTACAGCGTGGATAAACGCTTCTCCGTGCCGTGCCGTCGTGAGCGATTTGTCGCTTCCATGCACCCAGCGGGCACTGTCTATTCACCGGTGGGACTCGCCGTCCGAGTCGCTCCGGCACCTTCCCTGCGGTGATGACTCACGGTTAACGCAATCCCGCATATAATAATCACAATCGACCCCATGATCGTCCAAAAGTCTGGCCGGTCACCGAAAAACATCTGTCCCGCCAGCACCGCCCAGAATATCTGCGTGTAGTGGAAGGGGCTTGCTAATGCCGCTGGAGCAAAGCGGAAGGCCAGACAGGTCAACAAAAGGCCACTGGCATACATCAACCCCCCGGCAGAGAGCAAGGCAAGGTGCTGGAGACTGGGCAACTGGCCGGTCATCAACGCTGGTATGCTCGTCGCAATCGCCACCGCCGTAGCCGGAAAAAGCGCCAACGATAATGGCGTCTCCTGCGGCCCCAACATCGGCACGGTCACATTTCTCACGGAATTGAAGACGGCCGTGACTAAAACGGCCAGCACCGGCAGACTGAATCCATAAACGTTCGGGCGCATCGCAATCAGCACCCCGATAAATCCCGCCGCAATCAGCAGCCAGCGAAGGGGTGTTACCTTCTCTTTTAAAAACAACGCGGCCAAGGCCGCCGTGAGAAAGGGGGCCATGAATATCACCGCATAAGCATTCGCCATGGGCATTTTCGAAAAAGCGAAAAAGTTCAGGGCCTGCGTGGGCGCTGCCATAAATCCACGCAAGGTGTGCAGCCCCTTCCGCTTCGTTCGCAAGGTCTCTCCCAGTCCTCCCAGCCACGGTGAAAACAGGCACAACACCAACACCGCTGTCGTCGAATACTGAAAGGAAATTTGCGCGGAGGAATACTCGAACTGCCGCATGTATTTCGACATCACATCGCCCGCGGAAAAAAGAAAATAACCCGCTATCGCGAAAGCAATGCCTAGGGAGGCGGGGTTCTTAAACAACGTCATGTCAGTCGGTCTCTTTCATGGAAGCTGCTCGAAAATCCCATCAATCCGATCAGTGTAGTTCGAAGATTACCTCGACCTCCACGGCCATGTTGCTCGGCAGGGAAGCCATCCCCACCGCGCTCCGAGCCCCCACTCCATTGTCAGGGCCAAACACCTCCGCAAACAGCTCACTGAACCCGTTCATCACTTTCGGATGATCCGTAAAGTCCGGTGTGCAATTCACCATTCCCAAGGTCTTTATGACGCGCTTGATACGGTCGAGCGAACCAAGATTGGCCCGCAAACTCGAGAGAATCGTCAGCCCCACTTGGCGGGCCGCCGCCTTCCCCGCTTCCAGATCCAGATCCTCGCCCACCCGGCCCGCGATCAGCGACCCATCCACCCGGATCGGCGCATGCCCCGATATGTAGACTAGATCCCCCACCACCACAACCGGTTTGAAAACCCCGCCAGGGGCAGGTGCCGGGGGCAATTGGAGACCAAGCTCTTCGATCTTTTGGTCAGGATTCATGATTGATTTTTAAGGAGTTTTAAGAAACTTTAACCAGACTGCTATAACCATTTAGCGACCGGATGGTAAAACTCAAGACAAGAAAATCGAAATAGTCAGGATGGAGATGAAAAAAGACCGAAGAGTCACGTTCCCGGCCTGGGGGATGCTTCGCTTTGCGTTGCTTGCCTTGGCCCTTGTGCTGTCGGGCGGCCTTGAGGGCGGCCCGTTGACGATCCAGCCGGTGGTGAGTCAAAGCGGGATCGTCGTTGCCGGGCACCCGGAGGCGGCCGCGGTGGGAGCCGCCATTTTATCTGCTGGCGGCAACGCCATCGATGCCGCGGTCGGCGTGTCGCTCACCCTTGGAGCGGCGGAGCCCTATGGTTCAGGCCTCGGAGGAAAGTTGATGTTGCTCTACTACGATGCGGAGTCGCAGCAGGCATTCGTGGTGGACGGGATGGATCAAGCGGGCTTATCGTTGGAGACAGACACCTATCGGCGCCTCCCGGAGGTTTCCCGCTACAACGATTGGAGTGCGGTGGCGGTGCCAGGACTCCCCTTTGCCCTGCATGCCGCGCATACCCGCTGGGGACGCGTTTCGTGGGCCGAGGCGGTCCAGCCAGCCATCACGGTTGCCAGACAGGGACCGCTGGTCTTGGAGAAAAACCGGGTCCTATTTGCCGAGCGTGAAGGCCGCCTTCGGAATAATTCTGCCCTGAGGGACCTGTACATGCCCGGCGGCGAGTTACCAGCGATAGGGACACGGCTTCCGCATCCACAACTGGCTACCAGCATGGAGGTATTCGCCCGCGAGGGCATTGCGGCCTTTCGCGATGGACCCTTGGCGCAAGCCATCGTGACTGCCAGCCAAGAAGGTGGAGGGCACCTCACGATCGAGGATTTTATGGAGTACCAAGCCCGCTTTCCCGAACCGATTGAAGTCGGCTTCGGTCCTTACCAGTTGATGGGGAGTCCTCCCCCCAGCGTGGGTGCAACGCTGGCCTTTGCCATGCTTAAATTGCTTGAGGGTCTCACCCTCGAGCCGCCATTGCGATCCGCCGGGGCCGTGGACCTGATCGGTCGTGCGTGGCGCCTCGCCCTGCCGATTGTGCGCGATGAGGTTTCTGTAGGTCCCCACGGACTAGACATGTGGGAAAACTTTCTCTCCGTTCAATCAATTGAGGAACTGCGCCACCAGCTCCGCAAACCGGAGGCCCTCGCCGAACCCTCAATGAGTACGGACTCTGGCAACAACGATGCCACAACGCACTTTGTGGTGGCGGACGCCGATGGCAACGTGGTCTCGGCGACCCAGTCCCTGAGTCTGCACTTTGGGGCAGGCGTCATCGCTTCAGGGATTATCCTGAACAACACCATGAGCAACTTCGTCTATGAAGACCCTCACCACCCCAACTTTGTGGCCCCGGGCAAGCGACCCCGCAGTACCATCACCCCGACCATCGTGTCACGAGACGGTCGACCGGTGCTCGCGCTAGGGGCGCCTGGTGGCCAGCGCATTCCCTCCGCCGTGGTCCAGGTCCTCCTTGATCATCTCGTTTTGGAAAGACCTCTGGGCGAGGCCATAGGCGACACCAGACTCCACTGGTTCCGCCCTCCAGATAGCACGGGTCCAGACATTATTGAAGCTGAATCCTCCTTGGCCGAAGGGCTGGAACGAGGACTCGGCTCCTTGGGATGGCAGGTCAACCGACGCGAAGAGCACGGAACGGGACGGCATTTCGGGGGCGTTAACGCCGTTTCGCTCCGACCGGACGGACGATTGGAGGGATTCGCGGATCCACGGCGCTCCAACGCCGTCGCGATCCCTTCAAATGAATAGGTCAACGTGGATCAATATCCGACGGCGGTGGCGTCAGGATGGCGGGGATCCGCCGCGCCCAGGCGATGTCCTGTCGAGGGGTCAATCATGATGGACTCCGCGTGCCCTTGGTAACGGGATCGCTTTAGTTGAAGAACCTTGTGTCCTTTTGCCTCCAGCAGCGCAGCGGTATCCGCCGACATCGAATAGGGCTCAAAATACATTTCATCAGGAAACAATTGATGATGAATCCGAGGTTCTTCCACCGCCTGCGTCACCGGCATGCCAAAATCGATCACATTTGAGATTATCTGAAAGACGGTGTTCATGATGGTCGGGCCGCCGGGACTACCGGTCACCAA
>JBEAQI010000273.1:0-2713 GCA_041163965.1 Verrucomicrobiota bacterium
ACTCCACGGTGCGGAAATAGGCGTACTCGGCCGCCGAAAAATCTCCCTCCGGCCCGACAAACAAAGCGATTCTGGAGGCCTCGGCTCGGGTCTTGGCCACAAGGGTCTGCAGTGGCACGGCATCCGGGACCAACGCCAATACAACCCGGCTCGCGCCCTCGGTGTAGGACACGGCCTCCTGCAGCGTGGTCGGCTCGTGCAGCCGCGGCAAATAGGGATTTCCGGATTGTTTCAGCGCCTCCACCAGGACAGCCTGCCAGCGGTCCACCTTGGCCTGCCCGCGCTCCATCGAGACGTCGCTGTGCTCTGTCACAAGGGGAATGATCTCACTGGCCCCCAATTCCACGGCCCGGTGCAGCAGAGAGGGGAAGACTTTCCCCTTTGGCATTCCGACCAGCAAGGTCACCGCCGGACGAGGCGGGTCCACTTTCTGCACCGCATCGAGTTCAATGTCGATCGTCGCTCCCTCCAGTCCCGCCACGCGCCCACGACCGAGGTGGCCGCGGCCGTTGAGGACTTCAATGCCTTCCCCCATGCGCGCCCGCCGCACCCGTATTAGATGATGCGACTCCTCGGAAGACAGCGGCGGCAAATCGAAACCGCCCTCCCACACCTCATTGTAGACGCGAAGCATGCCTGCTTTCCAAGCAACAATCGTGCCCCGCACAAGGCAAAAAAAACCGCCGGCCCCATTTCAGAACCGACGGCTTTAGTGCTTAACCAAACTACAAACTAGACTGAAAACGACGACGAATAGTAATCGTGATAAGTCTAAGACGCGCTCCGTGCGCGGATGTTCAAAAAGTTTTCCTGTTTCCGAAAAAAATCAGAAAAGGGCACCGGAAAGGGCCCCCACCGCGGTGATCGGACCCGAATCGCCGACGCTGTCGAGGGCTTGATCGGCCTTGTTCAGCATGGATTGAAGCTCAAGGTAGAGGCTGTCGTCGGTCACGAGTTTGCCGAGCGTCCCCTTGCCGGAGGCGAGATCATCGGAAAAAGCCTGCAGGTTTGCCACGGTCTGCTGCAAGGAATCCGCCAACTCCTCGCCAACCAGCAAACGCCCGAGCGTCCCCTCCCCGGCCTTGACGCCCTCCACCAACCCGCGCACATCGGCCAGAGTGGCCTCAAAGTCGCCCGAGGCGGATTTGAAGTCAGCCACCACCCCCTGCAGATCGGTGTAAAGAGCGTCCTCGTTGATGAGCCGTCCAAGCGTCCCCTCGCCAGCGTTCAGCTTGACGCTGATCGACTCGAGATTCGACAGAATGGTGTCAAAGCGCTCGCGGTTATCCACCACAAGGGCGTTCAGATTCGAGACGAGTTCGTCCAGCTCGCCACCGCCCAATCCACTGAATCCCTCCGCGATACTGGAGATTTGCGCTCCAAGGTCCCCGATCTGGGAGAGGACCGCGTTGAAATCGGTGGTCTCCTCACTGGCCATCCGGTCCCCGTTCTGGAGAAAGGTGTCGGCCTTCCCATATTGGAGGGAAATGTAGGATTGCCCCAGCAGACTGGCCATCGCGATCTGGGCCACAGAATCAGAAGGAACCCTGACTTGGGGATCGATCGCCAGCGTAATCCGCCCGCGCCCGTCCGCCAGTTCTGTCGATGTCACTTGCCCGATCCGAACGCCTGCCATTCTCACCTCCGAGCCAGGCGTCAGGGTGCGCAGGGTCTCAAACTCCGCCGTCAGCCGGTAGCCATCGGCCCGCTCGATCCCCTTGTCGCCGATCACCATATAAACGGTGTATATCAGCCCGAGGCCAAGCAGGAAAAAGATCCCGACACGGATGCTTTGGAAGGTTGTGTTCATCATGATGGCGTCTCCTTTTTTCGAAATCGTGGGTTGTTCAAATCAATACGGGGATTCATGAATTCGCGGACGACAGGATCGTCGCTGGCCTGCAATTGGGCAGGCGTCCCCTTGAAAACGAGACGACCCTCAATCAGCAGGCCAACATGATCCGCGATCGCCAGGGCCAGATCGCGGTCGTGCGTCACCACCAGGCTGGTGGCCCCGGTTTCGCGGGACAGCGTCGCGATCAGTTCAGACGTGGTCGCCGCCAGAATCGGATCCAGCTCCGATGTTGGCTCGTCATAAAGAATCAATTGGGGCTCCATGATGATCGCACGCGCCACCGCCACCCGCTTCCGCATCCCCCCGGACAGTTGCGCCGGAATCTTGAGCTGGGCATCCTCGATGGACAGCGCCCGCATCACCGTCAGGACCTTTTCGCGGATCTCACCCTCACCATACAAGCGGTGCTCGCGCAGGTACAGGGCCAGATTATCATACACGGTCATGGAATTGAAGAGAGCCCCCGCCTGAAAGACCATTGCCAAGCGGACCTGATCCCGCGTCTCCTCCATCCCCGCATCCTTGCCGTCAATCCGCACATGCCCGGCGTCGGCCTTTTCCAGCCCCACCAAATGGCGCAGTAGCACCGACTTCCCGGAGCCGCTCGGGCCCATCAAAACAAAAATTTCTCCCGGAGCCACCTCCAGCGTCACAGCCTTGAGCACGGCCTGCTTTCCGAAGGCCTTGTTCAGCTCCCTGACTTCCACGCTCACCGGCTTCACTCGCACTTGGCTGGACATAACTTCGCTCACAGAAGGATATTGGTGATGAAATAATCAAACCCGAGAATGAAAATGATGCAGACCACCACCGAGCGGGTCACCGCGGCCCCGATTTCACGGGGGCCACCGCTGGTCC
>JBEAQI010000274.1:0-3063 GCA_041163965.1 Verrucomicrobiota bacterium
GCGGGGGGATCCGGCTGTTGGCGCAATTCTTTGAAGGAGATCCCCTTGAGAAGGGCGAAGGCCTGTTCATAGGTGAGCCGCTTGTTGCTCCGGATGACGGTGTCGGCAAATCTCGTCTGGAGGAGGGAACCATCTTTTCGGAAGGTCAGGAAAACCGATTTGGTGAGGCGGTCCTGGTCTTCCACCAAGCTGCAGAGGCCGTTTGAGAGGGCGTGCGGGAGCATGGGAATGACGGTTCCGACAAGATAGGTCGAATTGCCTCGTTTGCGGGCCTCCTTGTCTAGGGCGGTTCCCGGGCGGACATAGTGGGAGACATCGGCAATGTGGACTCCAACGATTAGGGTCTCATCAGGCCCATCCTCAAGGCTGAGGGCATCGTCAAAATCCTTGGCATCCTGCGGGTCAATGGTGAGGGTAAAGCGGTTGCGCAGGTCCTCGCGGGAGGTCAGGTCATCGGCCGTGACATGGCTGGGAAAGTCGTGGACTTCGCTGAGGACGGGATCAGGGAAGGCCGGATTCAGGGCGTACTGGTGCAGGAGAGCCTCGAATTCAGCGGCGGGGGCATGAGTTTTGCCGAGGACCTTGGTGATGATTCCCTCGGGATTCAGGTGCCGCTGTTCCCATGGGGATAATTTGACAATGACTTTGTCATCGATTTTGGGCTTTGGGGAGAGCGTGCTCAGGCGAGGGTCAGGAACCAAGATGTCCTGGATGAAGCGTGGATCGCTGGGGATGACGTAGTGAAAGAGGCGGCTTTTTCGCAGGGTGCCGGTGATCGTCTCATTGGCTCGCTCAAGAATCCGGATGACCCGGACGGTTTGCAATTGCGGGGGACGGTTGGTGCGGCGGCGTTGGAATCCCCGTCGGTCATGGTGAATGCGGCAGACGACGCGGTCGCCGTGCATGGCAACTCCAGTGTCTTCGGCGTCAATGTGATATGGCTCTCGTTTGGTGCTCCCTTCAAGGGTATCCGGAAAGAGGGTCGCGGAGCCGGTTTGGCGGAACCGAATGGTCCCGGATAAAAGGTCGGCATCCCGCGGCAGGCAGATCCGGTTTTTCTTCAATTTAACGAAAGTACCCTGCCTTAGATGTTGGGAGACCTCCTTTTTGAAGGCAGGGAAGCCTTTTTCCGTGACGCCGAGCTTCTCCGCAAGGCGATCCACGGAGAGCGGAATGTATTCTGGATCTTTGAGGACTTCAAGGAGTGCGGGAAGGTGGATTTTCTTCATGATACGCCTTCCGGGCTGAGCTGACGGATGAGGGTGGTGAGATATGGGATGAGCTGTTTTTTGCGGCTGACCACACCATTGAGCTCAAAGACATTATGTGCGGCCCGGTGCGGATAGCGGATGCCTTCGAGAAGGTCATCCTCGCCGCGGATCAGCAGGAAAGAGTTCTGCGAATTGACGTCGGTGACAAGGAGGGCGGCGAAAAATAGGTTTTCCGAGGCCCTGACGGTCTCCAATTCGGCGTGTAATTCATGGCTTCTGTTCCAAAGATTATCGAAGCCCAGTTCCTCGACCTGCGAGACGGAGAATCGCACCGACCGCTCTTCATACAATTTCATATCCGACCGGATGACCGCTTGCGGAGGATCGGATTTGATGATGGAGCCGGCATTAAAGACCGCTTCGGCAAGGGCATTGGCGGAGGCTCCGGAGATGTTCTCGAGCCAGGACAGCAGATCCGCATCCAAGGCGGTGGCCGTTGGGCCCTTCAGGTTCAGGGTATCCGAGATGATTCCTCCCATGAGGACTCCTGCCACGCCCGCATCTGGAGTGAGGCCGTTTTTCCGGTAGAGGTCCGCGACAATGGTTGAGGTCGACCCCACAGGCAGATTTATAAAGGCAATGGGTTGCGAAGTGGGTGGATTTCCGAGGCGGTGGTGGTCGACAATTTCCAGAATCTCCACCTGATCCGCTCCGGGGACGGCTTGGCTGAGCTCGTTGTGGTCGACCAGAATTAGACTCGTCGGGACTGGTTTGAGGAGGTCGGTCTTGGTGAAGACGCCGAGTAGCCGGTTTTCGTCATCCACAACCATGTAGGCCGCCGCATCACGGGCGGCTATCTTGCGCCGAACCGCCGACAATTTCTCATCCGGGCGAAAATTAATGGTATCTTTGCGGATAAGCTGTTCGATGCGTCCGGCGCTGCGAATAATCCAAGAAGTGGTCGCGGAATCGTGAGGGCTAACGATGATTGACACTTGGCGTTCGCGGGCCAATTCCACAACATCCTCCTCGACCGGAAGCCCGCCGCTGATGACCAGCATGCGCACGCCAGCTTGAATGGACCGCTGCTGGATATCGTAGCGGTCGCCGACGACAATAATGCTGGATCGCGCCAGTTTATCATCGTCTTTGTAAAATCGGCCGAAGGAGCGGATGTCCATGGCTCCGATGCGGACAAAGAGATCTTCGGTCTGCCCTTCATTGACAAGATGGATCGCCCTCGCGTCCAAGGCCCCGACGATGTCCTGAATGCTGGTATGAACATGACGCATCCGCCGTTCGTCCCGCGGCTTGGGAATGAAATGGTCGCCCAGGTCGAAAATCGAAACACTGCCATAGAGATGGCCGGCTGGGCTGACCACTGGAAGGAGTCGCACGTCGTGCCGGTCAATGAGGTCCAAGGCATCGGCGCAGATACAGTGAGGGCCGATTTTAATCACCTCCTCCACCATAATGTCCCTGACGCGCGGGGTAACATCCCCCAGAAAGCTGGGGAGGGGCACTCCGAATGAACCCAGAATCGTGTCGATGCGCGCATTCGAATTGCCACAGCGGGCCGCCTCGTGCCGCTCTCCGGACGTTCGGTTTTTGAAGTCGGCATAGCCGATGGCGGAGCAGATGGCGTCCGCATCCGGATTCCGGTGACCAATGACGCGTATCAGGTCCCTCATCTCAAGCGTGGGGCAAGCGGGCTGCGCTGGCGTGTCGGTTATCCAATTGCATTTCCTTCACTAAGAAGCACCTTACGGTGTTAAAGTCTATTCGAAACCCATGAATCGTCTCCTCCTGATCGACGCCTGCAACATCCTCTTCAGGTTGGGGTCCCATCGCG
>JBEAQI010000275.1:0-4293 GCA_041163965.1 Verrucomicrobiota bacterium
CAATGGCCTGCATCCGGAAATTGGCCATTGGCGCCTCAGCGAGGAGGGCCCCACAGCCTTCGGCAGAATCGGCAGCGCGGAGGCCCTCTGCTCCGCCAAAGGCCTTGGCAGAATCGCCACATGGCTCTTCCCGGAATGCTGGCCCGCAGAACCGGAACCAGCCGCCGTTTCAGCACTCGCCGCACAAGGCCATGCCATGGCTGAAGCCGTCCTGAAACGCCACGCGCTCTACACGGCCAGGGTCTGTGCCATGATCGCGGAACTCCTCTGCCCAGACCTCATCCTGCTCGGCTCGCTCGCCACCCATATCGGGCCACGCTGGACCAATGAAGTCCAAACGCGCTTTCAAGAAGAGGTGCTCCCACGCATCGGGGACAAGGTCAACGTTCAACCGAATGCGCTTGGCAAACGCCTCCAAGACCTCTCCGCCCTCGTCGTGGCCCTGCCCACCACCTGATTCAACCCCAAGGCCTTTCGTCAAAGCTACCCGACAAACAAAACGCTGGACCCGCCCAAGGCCGGTCCAGCGTCAGCTCTAATCGATGGCAGGAATGCCCGAGCTCAATTGAGATCAAAGCGGTCCGCGTTCATGACCTTCGTCCAGGCCGCCACAAAATCGCGCGCAAACTTTTCATGGTTGTCATCCTGCGCGTAAACCTCGGCATAAGCCCGCAAAACAGAATTCGATCCAAATACGAGGTCCACCCGCGTCGCCGTCCATTTGGTCACCCCGGTCTTGCGATCAATGATCTCGTAGAGGTTCGGCCCGGCAGGTTTCCATGTGTTGGAAGGATCGGTCAGGTTCACAAAGAAATCGGTCGACAGCACCCCGGCCCGGTCCGTGAAAACGCCGTGGCGCGTCCCGCCATGATTCGTTCCAAGGACCCGCATGCCCCCGACAAGGACCGTCATCTCACGGGCCGTAAGGCCCATCAACTGGGCTCGATCCAACAGCATCTCCTCCGCACTGACTGCATAGGCCTGCTTCAGCCAGTTGCGGAATCCATCGTGCAGGGGTTCGAGAACATCAAAGGACGCCACATCCGTCATTTCCTGGCTGGCGTCGCCGCGGCCGGGCGCGAAGGGAACCTCTATATCAAAGCCCCCCGCGCTCAGGGCCTGCTCAAGACCGACGTTTCCAGCCAGCACAATCGTGTCCGCCACGCTTGCCCCCGCCTCCGCCGCAAGGCCACCGAGCACTTCCAGCACCTTCGCCAGACGGTCCGGCTCATTGCCTTCCCAATCCTGCTGTGGTGCCAAGCGGATGCGCGCTCCGTTGGCCCCGCCTCGAAGATCGGACCCGCGAAAAGTACGCGCACTGTCCCATGCCGTCGCAATCAGCTCCTCGCGACTAAGGCCGCTCAGCGCAATCCGTGCCTTCAAGGCAGCGACGTCATACCCGGTCGGCCCAACCGGCACTGGATCCTGCCAGATCAAATCCTCATCCGGAACATCCGGCCCAACGTATCGCCCCTTGGGCCCCATGTCGCGGTGCGTCAACTTGAACCAGGCCCGCGCAAACACCTCCGAAAAATAAGCGGGGTCCTTGTAGAACCGCTCGGAAATCTTCCGGTAGATGGGATCCTTGATCATGGCCATGTCAGCGTCGGTCATGATAGGATTATACCGGATTGAGGGATCCTCGACGTCGACCGGCTTGTCCTCTTCCTTGATGTTGACCGGTTCCCACTGCCAGGCCCCAGCCGGGCTCTTCTTCAGCTCCCAATCGTAGGTGAAGAGCATGTAGAAGTATCCATTGTCCCACTTTGTCGGGTGCGTCGTCCACGCCCCCTCAATGCCACTGGTCACTGTATCGCGACCCACTCCGCGCGTCGTGTGGTTCATCCACCCCAGCCCCTGTTCCTCCAAGTCCGCGCCCTCCGGGGCTGGACCCAAGAGGCTCGCATCGCCGCTGCCGTGACACTTCCCCACCGTGTGCCCTCCCGCAGTCAGGGCCACCGTCTCCTCGTCATTCATCGCCATCCGCCCAAACGTCACCCGGATATCCTTCGCCGTACGCAAGGGATCAGGATTTCCATCCACCCCCTCGGGATTCACGTAAATAAGCCCCATCTGGACGGCCGCCAATGGATTTTCCAAGGTTTCGCGGTCCTCATCGCTGTCATACCGCTCGCGACTGCTCGCCAACCACTCCTTCTCCGACCCCCAATAAATGTCTTTTTCAGGGTGCCAGATGTCCTCGCGTCCAAACCCAAATCCAAAGGTCTTCAGCCCCATCGACTCGTAGGCGATATTGCCAGCCAAAATCATCAGATCCGCCCAGCTGATCTTGTTCCCATACTTCTTCTTAATCGGCCACAGCAGGCGACGAGCCTTATCCAGGTTGGCATTGTCCGGCCACGAATTCAAGGGTGCAAACCGCTGGTTTCCAGTCCCGCCACCCCCGCGACCATCGGCAGTCCGATACGACCCCGCGGCATGCCAGGCCATCCGGATCATCAAGCCACCATAGTGCCCCCAATCCGCCGGCCACCAATCCTGACTGTCCGTCATCAGGGCGTGCAAATCCTTCTTCAAAGCCGCAACGTCCAGCGTCTTTAATGCTTCCCGATAAGAAAACTCCGGCCCCATCGCGTCCGTCTTGCTGTCGTGCTGGTGCAGAATGTCCAAATTCAGGGCATTGGGCCACCAATCCATCTTGGATGTGTCCAGTCTGGTGTTGCCCCCATGCATGACCGGGCACTTTCCGGCCGCCGCCGCCAGCGCTGCATGGTCCACAGGGCACTTCCCGCCCCCTTGATGCTCACTATCCTTCATGTCTTGTCTTTGTTTTTGGTTTTTTTTGTAATCGTCAAAAAGTCATTCCAATAAAGCCACAAAACGCCAGCTCTGCAAAAGGTTTCTCCCCAAAATCGAACCGCCGCCTTCCTTCTCCTGAACACCTCTTCATCATCTTTCCTTGAACATTCCTACCACAGGACTTGCTATAGGTGAAATATGTAATTCCTACATGATAATAACCTAATCCTATACATGGACACCCAGCGTCTACGCTACTTCCTCGAGGTGGTTCGGCAGCGGAATTTTTCTCGTGCCGCAATCATTTGCAACGTTTCCCAGCCATCCCTCAGCCAGCAAGTGAAAAAGTTGGAGGAGGAAGTGGGCGGCATGCTTCTGCTGCGCTCTCACGGCAATCTGCAGCTGACACCACTTGGCGAAGCCTTTCTGAAACACGCCCAAGCAATCATTTCCCAAGTCAATGCGGCCGAGGAGTTTGTCAGCAATCACATGGAGCAACGTGAGCGGACAATCCGCATCGGAGCGGTTCCGACGATCGCTCCCTACTTTGTCCCGGGAATCCTCAAAGGGGTTCAGACAAAACTGCCCCAAACGCGTTTTGAACTGTTTGAGGCCCTCACAGAACAAGTCGTGGAGGCGCTGCGCACCGGTCGGGTGGATTACGCACTGCTCAGTCCGCCAACCGCCCTCGACGACGAAACGGATCACCTCGTCCTAGCCAAGGACAACTTTGTCCTCACCGTTCCGCAGGAACACCGTCTCGGAAAATCCAGCCAGATCGATATCAACGAGCTAAAGGGAGAACGAGTCGTTCTGCTTGAGGACTCTCACTGCCTCTCCAAACAAACCGCAGCCTACTGCCAGAATATTGGCCTCGAGGCGGATGTGACGCTCGCCAGCGCCCAGATTGAGACCCTCCTCAGTATCGTTGAGGCGGGCTTTGGCCTGACCTTCATTCCGGAATCAGCGGCCCGCGCCCATTCACATCGCAAGGTCAGCTTCATCCCTCTCAAAAAAGCGCGCTGCTTCCGGGAAATCCGCCTCCTGTGGTGGTCAGGACCCTTTGTTTCGAGATCGCAAAAAGCCTTCCTCGATGCCGTCCAAGCCGCGTTCCCCTTCGCCGATCAATCCTCCGACGCTTGAGCAGATGGCGGCTCTCCAATCATTTATCGGGATCGCCCTCCCTTACCCGCCCTGACGCTTGTAGGTCTCAATGACACCCCGAACAATCTGTCGTAGCTCAGAGTGGCGCGCGGCGTCACAGGTGCCCCGTCGGCAGTGGGCCGCCGCCTCGCTGTAACCGCAGTCCGCCAACAGGCACGCCAGCTGGGACCGGATCTCCTCCAAGTGCTGAAACTCGCGCTCCGCCATAGGCTGCCGCGTCCGGCCAACCTCAAAGCCGCGCAACGACACGCCCGCCCGAAAACCCTCCGGAAAATTACCTGCCGCAAACATCGTTTTGATCAATTCCAATAATTTGAACTGTACCGCTCTGGCCGCCGGCAGATCGCCCCGTTTGAAGAGTTGGTAAAG
>JBEAQI010000276.1:0-4131 GCA_041163965.1 Verrucomicrobiota bacterium
GTGGAGGTTGCGGGACAATTGTCGACGATCGCGGCAAGCCTAACGAAGGTGGCCAACGACATTCGGTTGATGGGAAGTGGTCCCCGCAGTGGGATCGGCGAGCTGACTTTACCCTCCACCCAACCCGGATCATCGATCATGCCCGGCAAAGTCAATCCAGTGATGAGCGAGATGTTGGTCCAAGCAGCCATCTATGTCCAAGGCATGAGTTCGATTGTGGTGGCTTGTGGACGGGACGGACATTTCGAGCTGAACGTCACGATTCCCCTGATCGCGAAGGCTTTGTTGGAGTCCATCACGGTATTGGCGAACGCCTCGAGGACCTTCAGCGAGCGTTGCGTCGAGGGACTGCAAGTGAATCTGGAGCAGTGTGCGGAGCACGTGCAACGCAGCCTGATGTTGGTGACGGCGCTGAATCCCCATATTGGCTACGACAGGGCAGCCGCAGTGGCCAAGAAAGCGTATTCTGAGAACAAGACCTTGCGTGAGGTGGTCTTGGAAATGGGTTTGATGGAGGAGCGTGATTTGGACGCTGCGTTGGACCCGATGGAGATGATCCGGCCGAAGGAGTGATCCCGAGCGGTGAGGGTCCCTCACGACTGGTTGGGGTTAGCGGGGCGCAGGTCGAGGAATTTATGGTGATCAGCCGCGGAGGGCAGCCGACAGCTTTTGTATTCGCCAAACCATTGGTAGCGTCGATTTGCTATAAAGCGGTAACATTTTGCACGAAGGCCCTTCGGGAGTCGGCGCAATAGGGCGAGGCCTTTCCAGATTCCCGGCAGAACGGAAAAGATCCGGGCAACCGCTTCCAGTTCTTTGGTCCACTGCTGTCCATCCCAGAGGAGGACAGCGTCCAAGGCGGGCGGTGGGCCGTTTTCAGCGAAGAACGCTTTAGACCATTCGCTTTGAAGGGAGGCGAAGCGGAGCCGATCATAGCCATCCCGATCGTTGAGGAAGCGAACCAGATTGAAGCATAGCGGGCAGTGACCATCGAAGAAGACGATGAAGATCTGATTCTTGTAGCGAGCCGGTGGCATGGTCGAATTGGCTTGACGGATTGAGGGAGCGACGCGGAAGGGGCCGTCGGCATCCCTTGTTTGTTTCATGAATTTAAAAATGAAATTTCAATGAATGATGAATGAGAATCTTGACTGAAGAAGATGGACTGGTATGCCGTAAGGGCCAGAATTTGGTGACAGAAGGAAAAGCCTGAAAGAGCGGATTCTCAAGGCAGGGTGAAATAAAACAGTAAAGGAGAGAAGATGGAATCGTTGGACTGGATGGTGATCGGGGTGTATTTCGGACTGTTGTTCGGGGTGGCGTGGTGGGTCATTCGGAGGGGCAAGGATTCTGCGGAAGATTATTTTTTAGCGGGGAGGAATCTCGGCTGGTTTGTGGTGGGGGCATCGATATTTGCCTCGAACATTGGGTCCGAGCATTTGGTGGGCTTGGCCGGTTCAGGGGCGACGGACGGGGTGGCGATGGCCCATTACGAGTTGCATGCGTGGTGTCTGCTGGTTTTGGGGTGGGTTCTGGCGCCATTTTTCATGCGTTCCAAAGTGTTCACGATGCCCGAGTTTCTGGAGCGCCGGTTCAGTGCGGGGTCGCGGATGGTGCTATCATTGATTTCCCTGTTGGCGTATGTGGTGACGAAGATTGCGGTTGGGATCTTTGCTGGTGGAATCGTATTTGGGGCTTTGTTGCCGGAGATGAGCATCGGATCGTTGAACAGTTTCTGGGTGGGGTCGATTCTGGTGTTGGTGTTGACGGGGGTTTACACCGTTCTGGGTGGATTGAGGGCGGTGGCTTATACGGAGGCGTTGCAGACATTCATTTTGGTTTTTGGATCGGCGCTCGTGACGTGGTTTGGCCTCTCTGCGCTTGGACAGGGGAATGTTGTGGCGGGTTGGGGTCATCTCCGTCAGATTGCGGGAAGTGAGATGTTCAACCTATGGAAGCCGATTGTGCCGGCTGGGGTGGAGGGGACTTGGGCACCGGTGCGGGAGGTGGCGGAGGGCGTTGTCCGGAAGGAGGCGTGGTATTTCAACAGCAACTACCCGTGGTTATCGATGTTGTTCTGTGCTCCGGTGATTGGATTATGGTACTGGTGTACAGACCAATACATCGTACAGCGCATGTTGGGGGCACCCAATGAGCGGGAGGCCCGTCGTGGGACAATTTTTGCGTCCTACCTCAAACTCCTGCCGGTATTCATTTTCATTATTCCTGGAATGATTGCGTTTGCCTTGGCGAAGAGCGGGATGGTGGAGGCCCTACGGGTCCAGTTGATCGATCCGGCGACGGGGGAGATTATGCGTGACAAGGCCCAAGGAGCCTTTCCGTTGTTGGTGCAGCATATTTTGCCGACGGGGATTCGCGGGATTGTGGTGGCCGGTTTGTTGGCTGCCTTGATGAGTTCGCTGGCGGGCGTATTGAATGCGACGGCGACTCTTTTCACGATGGATTTCTATTCCCGGTTGCACCGTGGGGTGAGCCAACATCAGTTGGTATGGATTGGGCGCGTTGCGACGAGTGTGCTGGTGGTGGTTGGTTTGCTTTGGATTCCCGTTATTCAGGGGGCGAAGGGCCTTTACGATTACCTCCAAGGGATTCAATCGTACTTGGCTCCGCCTATTTTCGTGGTTTTCTTTTTCGGGGTATTTTTTAAGCGCTTGAATGCCAAGGGCTGTTTGGCGACGTTGCTGGTGGGTTTTATGATGGGCCTCTTCCGCTTGGCGGTGGATACCCCGGTGGCGCTTTTTCAGCATCAGTATGCAGAGGGGTCTTTTTTGTGGATTGTGAACCAGATATTTTTTCAGTATTATTCCATATTGATTTTGTTGGTGTGCGTGGCGGTTTTTTTCGCGGTGAGTTACGCTTCGGAGGAGCCCGACTATGAAAAGATCAGTGGGTTAACCTACGGAACATTGACCCCAGCAGACAGGGCAGAATCGCGCCGCAGCTATGGGGGAGGAGATATGGTGGCGTCGGCGGTGGTCTTGGTCCTGATACTAGCCGCCTACTTGTATTTCCGTGGATGAGACTGTTTCTCGGCGGCGGCTAGGGCAGAATTTGCGAGTGCTTTATTGTAACGCATCAATTTATCTGGATTTGATGATGTTTCCACTTGCAGGCGAGTAGGGTGGGTGCACATTGGGGGCATGGGAGTAAAGATGCAGTTCAGTTCCGAATCGGTTGGAGAGGGGCATCCTGACAAGGTAGCCGACTACATATCCGACAGCATATTGGATGCGTGCCTTGAGCAGGATCCGCTGAGCCGGGTGGCGTGCGAGACGCTTGTTAAGAGCAACATTGTGACGATTGCGGGCGAGATCACGACGACGGCAAAGTTTGATGTGAACGTGGTGGTTCGAGAGGCGATCAGGGAGATCGGATACCGCGATGGATCTGATGATCCCGTATTCAATGCCGACAGCGTATTCATCAATAATTACCTGACTGAGCAATCAGGGGACATCCGGCAGGGGGTTGACGCTGTGGCGGCGGTAGGGAAGGCGACGGCGGAGCAGGGAGCGGGTGACCAAGGGATCATGTTTGGGTATGCCTGCCGCGAGACGCCGGAGTTGATGCCGGCGCCGATCATGTTTGCGCATCGGATTCTGCGGAAGTTGGCGGAGTTTCGCAAATCCGGAGAGATCGGGTGGTTGCGTCCTGATGCGAAGAGCCAAGTGGCCCTCAGTTACGAGAACGGAGCGATTCGTCATATTGACAATGTGGTGGTATCGACGCAGCACCATGCGGAGGTGGACCACAAGACGATTGAGCAAACGATTGTGGAGCGGGTGGTGAAGGCGGTTTTACCGGCGGAATTGCTAACGGAACGCACGCAGTATCTCATCAATCCGACTGGCAGTTTTGTGATTGGCGGGCCGCAGGGCGATGCCGGGCTGACGGGGAGGAAGATTATCGTGGACACCTATGGCGGCTGGGGTCGCCATGGCGGGGGAGCTTTTTCGGGGAAGGACCCGTCAAAAGTGGATCGGTCGGCAGCGTACATGTGCCGCTGGGTGGCGAAGAACGTGGTGGCGGCGGAGTTGGCCGACATCTGCGAGCTGCAGGTGGCATACGCGATCGGGTATCCCCATCCGACATCCATTCACGTCGAGACAT
>JBEAQI010000277.1:0-2504 GCA_041163965.1 Verrucomicrobiota bacterium
ACCAAGCGAATGGTGTAGGGAAATTCGTCCTCGGAGGGAATAACCGGAAGGAGAGAACGTTCAGCGAGCGCGCCGTGGCCAATTTCCCGCCGGCCTGGACCCATTATCCGGCCCGTTTCCCCGACGGAGAAGTTCGGGAAGTTGTAATGCAGGAGGAAACTTTTCTCCTTCGGGCCGCCAGTGAGGCCGTCCATATCCTGGCTATCGGAGCGTGAACCGAGGGTCGTGAAAACGATGCCCTGCGTTTCACCCCGTTGGAAAAGGGCGGACCCATGGACGCGCGGAAACAGGCCGACTTGGCACTCAATGGGCCGCAAATCGGTGGGGCTCCGGCCATCGGCCCGCTTGCCGTGTTCCAGAATATTGCTGCGGTAGATCTCTTCTTGGAGGACCTCGAAGGCCAGCATGAGCTGGTTCGAGTCATAGGCGTCCCCATCACGGGCGATCATTTTTTCCTCAACTTCCTTTTTGAGGAGGTCGACGGCAGCTTGGCGGGCCGCTTTTTCCTCTTTGAAAACAGCGGTGGCCATGCGTTCGCCGACAATAGTACGTGCGAAAGCCAGGTTTTCGTCGGTGACAACAAACAAGTCGAACGACTTTTTCGGCTTATTCATGAGGGCCGCCAATTTCTTCTGCGCTTCAATGATGGGCTGGATGGCTTTTTGCGCGAATTCGAGGGCGGCGATGAAGGCCTCGTCGGGAATTTCCTCGGCGGAGCCTTCGATCATCATCATTTCATGTTCATTACCGACGTAGATGAGGTCCAATTCCGACTGGTATTGTTGCTCATGGGTCGGATTGACGATGAACTCACCGTCAATCATGCCGACGCGGATGCACCCGATCGGGCCGTTCCATGGGATATCGGAGCAGGCCAGCGCGGCGGAGGCGCCGTTGACCATGAGGATATCCGGTTCGTTGATGAGGTCCGCGGTGAGAAGGATGCCTTGGACCTGAACCTCATTAAAGAAGCCCTTTGGGAAGAGAGGCCGCAGGGGGCGGTCGGTCAGGCGCATGGTGAGAATTTCCTTCTCGGTGGGACGGCCTTCCCGTTTAAAGAATCCTCCGGGCATCCGGCCAGCCGCGGAGAACTTCTCCCGGTAGTCCACTTGCAGGGGAAAAAAGTCCTGACCGTCACGCAGCTTGGTGGCGGCGGTGGCGGCGACAAAAACAGTGGATTCCCCCAACTGGATGGTGACGGCCCCATTTGCTTGCTTGGCGAGGGTGCCAGTTTCGAACGTTATACCGTATTCTTCGACGGTAACGGAGTATTTTTGAGTTAGCATGTATCGTATTCTGTTATGCGGAAGAGCCGCTTGGGCGGGCATCCTCCAAGTCTGTTGATCCATGCCAGATTCTCGCCAGGAAGTTCGCCTGCCGACGTACAGTGGGCAGGCAGGCGGACTTCCTTCGGGGAGCGACTGGCAAGGTAGATGTTGTTGCCACTTAGGGCGCGGGAGACGGCGCGGTTAGCGACGAATCTTGAGGCGCTCCAGCAGCTGTTTGTAGGTCTCGAGATTATGCCGTTTGACATAATCGAGAAGTTTGCGTCGGCGGCTGGTCATGGCGATCAGGCCCCGCCGGCTATGAAAGTCTTTGCGGTGGGTGCGCAGGTGATCGGTGAGGTGGGAGATCCGCTGCGTTAGCAAGGCGATCTGAACCTCTGGAGAACCGGTATCCGATTCGTGTGTTTTGAAGTCGGCGATGACCGACGATTTGTCCAATTGAGAATGAGCCATGTTGATGAGTTTAGTTGCACGACCAAAGGGACCTTCGAATGAAGGACCGAAGGACCCGCCGAAGCCGGTCCGACCGTCTGGGCCCTCAGGTGAGGGCTGGCCGCGGGGGCAGGAATTTGCATCCGACCCCTCAACGCGAAGATGAAGTGCTGTGGATTGGGGCATCCATGGCAAGAGGAAAATCAGCGACTTTTGGAGAGGACTTCAAAGCGGGCATCCCGTTTCGAGGAAGCAAGCGGGGATGCCGAAGTGGGCACTGACCTCTTCGCTAAGGGCCTTCACGCCGAAGGTTTCGGTGGCATAGTGGCCACAGACATAGAGGTTGAGTCGGTTTTCCTGGGCATAATTGAAGTGTTCCTGCCGGAGCTCTCCGGTGATGAGGGTATCCGTTTGGTGCGAATGCAGTTCGGCCAGGGCGCTGCGACCCGAGCCGGAGAGAATAGCGATCCTTTGAGGTGTCTCCGATCCGAATTCGATTGCAGTGAGGTGGGGCCCGAAGCGGTCGAGCAAGCTTTGCCGGAGCACATTACGATGGGCGGGGGCCTTGGCGATGGCGGCGATGGGAGTGCCCTCGTGAAAAAGGAACCACTCCAGAATGGGCAGGTTGAGGGCATCGGCGAGGAGGCGGTTGTTGCCGATTTCCGGATGCGCATCGAGGGGCAGGTGCGAGCTGTACACGGCGAGGTTGTGGTCCATGGCCAGCTTCAGCTTTTCATAGAGCGCCCCGGAGTAGGAGGTTGGAGGCGTCCAGAACAATCCATGGTG
>JBEAQI010000278.1:0-4090 GCA_041163965.1 Verrucomicrobiota bacterium
CAAAACCACACCATGCAGTTGTTGTCGCTGATCGCGATGGAGCCGCCCGTTTCATTGGATCCCGAGTCCATTCGAGATGAGAAGGTGAAGGTCTTGAAGGCGGTGCAGCCATTGGCCTTGAATCCTGAGGAGCAGGCCGACGTGGTGCGGGCCCGGTATGCCGAGGGCCTTGTGGCGGGCCAAGCCGTACGCGGCTACATTCAGGAAGCGGGGATTCCGGCTGGGTCGACGACCGAGACCTATGCTGCGTTGCGCTTGAGCATCAACAACTGGCGTTGGAAAGGGGTGCCCTTTTATCTGCGTTCCGGAAAGCGGATGGCGCGGCGCATGTCGGAGATCGCGATTCAATTCAAGCGCCCCCCTGGGATATTGTTCAGTGGCAGCCGCAAGTATGACGTGGCGCAGAATACGCTGGTGATTCAGGTCCAGCCTGACGAGGGCATGACCTTGTTGACAAACTCCAAGGTGCCAGGTCTCGAGACGAGGACTCAGCCGGTGAAGATGCACTTCCGCTATGCCGCGACCTTTGGCTCAAATACTCCCGAAGCGTACGAGCGGCTGATTCTCGATGCCATCGTGGGTGACAGTACCTTGTTTATCCGGGGGGATGAGACGGAGGCCTCATGGCGTTTGGTCACCCCGATTCTGGAGAGTTGGGCGGAGCTCGGAGAAGCTGGGCTGAGCAGTTACGCGGCCGGTTCATGGGGCCCGCTGGCGGCGGAGCGGCTGCTTTGGGGCAACGGCCATGAGTGGCGCCGCAGCGGCTTTTAAATTCCGATGGAGCCGATGAATCCTTTGATGCAGAGTCTACCCGGTCTGGAAATGCCGGTGGAGTCGGTGGTGGAGACGCTGGCCCATATGTGGGATGTCCCGTCGGTGGACGGCGGGCACCGCATGGACTTCCGTGCCTCGCAGATGAATCTGGTGCTCCATTTTGGGCTCGAGACCCGACCTGGTGAAGCATTGGAGCAGTTTGAGACGGTGGTCTCTTTTGCGCAGACCTATCCTTGCCGGATCATGGTGCTGTGTCCGGGAGAAGAGAGCGGTGGCGGGACTGAATTCCGCGGGAAGCTCTTCAGCCAATGCTACATTGGAAAGCATTTGAGGGATCTGTGCTGCTGCGAGGCCCTTATTCTTGGCTATTCGCCGGAGCGGTCCGACTTTCTCGAGAACCAGATTTCGATCTGGTTGGAGTCCGATTTGCCGATCTACCATTGGCTGCATCGGGTGCCAGCAGCGCGCATTGAGCGCCATTATCTCGGGTTTCTCAAACGGTGCCGGAAGGTCCTGTTTGATGGCGAGCGCGAGGGTGAGCGGTACGATGCCATTCCATGGCCGGATCCGACGCGGGTTGCTGATCTGGCAATGGCCAGAACCTTGCCGTTTCGGCAGCACATCGGACAATTCCTCAGCACCTTTCCCCCGGCGATTCTGGCGGAGGGGCTCCAGTCGATTAATTTTCGCCATGGGGCCGGACAGGCCCGCTTGGCCTGGCATCTTCGTTGCTGGCACAGGAAGGCGCTGGAAAAGTGCCTTGCGGACCCGGCCCGTATCGACTCGATCCCAATGCGGACGACGGAAACGGACTCGAGCGCGGATGAGATCCAGATCGTCTGGACGTACGCGGTGCCGAGCAAGCACTTGCGGATCCTGTACCTGCCTGGTGCGGCCCGTGGCCATATTGGGGGTGATCTTGGAAATGGCCCGTTCGCGCATTCCCTGCACATTGACCCGATGAGTCCCGCGGCGGTGCTTAGCGAGGCTCTGTTTTTTGTATGATGAAGAACGACACGACATTGGAAACCCCTTATGGATTGGTTCGCTGTGGCGAGTCCCCAACCATTTACGAAACCCTCTTGGCGGAGATTGAGGCGGTGTGTGAGACGGCCAACGAGGCGGCGACGGTGGCCCTGACCGGCGGATCGACGCCGACCCGATTTTACCAATGGGCGGCGGTCCGCGGCGTGCCGCCGGTGGTGCGCCAGAAAGCGGTGTGGACGGTGAGTGATGAGCGCATGGTGCCGTTGACTGATTCTGAGAGCAATTTTGGGAATGCCGTCCGAGGCCTTCTTGATCCACTGGCCATTCCGGAGGAGAAGCGCTTTCCGTGGCCGGTGACGGCGGATCCCCAATCTGCGGGGATTGCCTACGAGATGAAGTTCCGCGACCGCTTTGGAGACCGCTGTGCCTACGATTTGTGTCTCTTGGGAATGGGCGAAGATGGGCACACCGCATCGATTTTCCCCGACAGCCCCCTCCTTGCGATCGATGACCGCAACTGGTTCAGCGCGGTCCAGGTTCCCGGTAAAGGGTGGCGGCTCAGCATCACCCCGGCGGGGCTTCCAGAATGCGGACGCATTCGGGTGGTGGTGAGCGGAGCGGCCAAGGCCGATGTTCTCCGCGAGGTGCTCTTCGGCCCCCGCCAGTGCTATCCGGTGCAGCTGCTTGAAAGCTGTGCGGAACGAGTGGAATGGCTGGTCGATCCAGCGGCTGCTAGCCGACTTTGAAAAAGACCCGTTTTCCGGCCTGGATGACGTAGGGGCCGCCCCCTTTTGCCAGCAAGGTGAAGGGGTCCGTGTGTCTCGCTTCGTTGACCTTGACGGAGCCCTGCTCCAGGAGGCGTCGTGCCTCTTTTTTGCTGGGCACGAGGCCGCTGCCGGCGAGCAGATTCAGCAAGGTCTGCGAATCCTCGGTCGCTAGGGCGGACCACTCGAAGCAGGGCATGTCATCAGGAATTTCGTTGCGGGAAAAAACCTGCTCAAACTGTTGACGCTCGCGGGGACCGGTCTCTTCCCCGTGCAGCAGGGAAGTCAGCCGACTGGCGAGCGACTTTTTGGCCTCCATCGGATGGCCCTCTTTGAGGGTTTGAATCTCCTCTGCGGAGGAGAGCAGCAGGAGGCGATAATAGTCCCACATGACATCATCGCTGATGGACATGATTTTGCCGAACATCTCCTTGGGGGAATCATTGAAGGCGATGTAATTGTCGGCCGATTTCGACATTTTTTTGGTGCCGTCGGTGCCGACCAGAAGGGGCAGGGTGAGGACCGCCTGCTCTGACTCTCCCGCTTCCTTTTGCAGTTGTCGGCCAACAAGACAGTTGAACGTTTGGTCTGTCCCTCCCAACTCCACATCGGCCTGAATCATGCGCGAATCGTAGCCTTGAACGAGCGGATAGAGGAATTCAATGATGGAGATCGGGGTATTGGAGCTGTAGCGCTTCGAGAAATCGTCCCGCTCCAGCATACGGGCGACGGTCATTTTCCGGGCCAGATGGAGACAATCCTTGAAGGACATCGCATCAAACCACTCCGAGTTATAGCGCACGGTCGTCTTGGCCGGATCGAGCACCTTGTAGGCCTGTTCCACATAGGTTTCCGCGTTGGCGCGGATCTCTTCCTCCGTGAGGACCGGACGGGTGGAGGAGCGGCCGGAGGGGTCGCCAATGAGGGTCGTGAAGTCGCCGATGATGAGGATGGCCTGATGGCCGAGGTCCTGAAACTGACGCAACTTGTTGAAGACCACCATGTGACCGAAGGTCAGGTCCGGACGGGTCGGGTCGACACCCAGTTTGACGCGCAGGCGCTGGCCTGTGCCCAGTTTTTCGAGCAGCTGCTCCTCGCCGTAGAGGGCCTCCGCGTTCTGCTTGATGATGTCGATAGGGCTCATGAAAGCCCGGCAGTCTTCGAACGCAGGAGGACGAAGTCAATAATGGCCTTATCGTCCTCAAAATGATCGATCACACAGGCGAGAAATTCCGCGGGATGAATCTGATGCTGCTTGAAAAAGCGTCGGTCTCCCCCGCAGCAATACATGAGGTCATCCGACATTTCGCCGCGCAGCTTGGCCCGCGCTTTGGGAAGCAGGCGGGGCAACCACTCGATGCCTGCCACGCTGTCGGTTTTGGCCGGCAAATCGCCCGTATCCACCACGTGGTCTGAGGTCTGTCCGCCCATGTGGTTGAGAAAGTAATGCCGTCTCTGGGCGGCTATCAAAAGAAAGGTTTCGAAATCAGGCTCCCCGGAATTGACCCAATCCTCGGCAAAGTCATAGACTTCCTGAGCGGAGTGGCCGATGCTCTGCAGAAAGG
>JBEAQI010000279.1:0-5742 GCA_041163965.1 Verrucomicrobiota bacterium
CTTTCCGCAAGCTGCAGCCCGGCGGGCGGTTGGCGGCGATCAGTTTTCATTCCCTTGAGGATCGCATTGTGAAGCGCTTTTTCCGCCGGATGGCGGGACGCCCTGAACACGGGTGGGATTCCACGCCGGTGCAGTCGAGGGTACGCCAAGCGGCTCTTGTGACGGGGAAGCCGGTAATCGCGGATGCGGAGGAGATGCGGGCCAATCCCCGTTCCCGCTCGGCGAAGTTGCGGGTCTTGCGAAAGGAGGCGGCATGAGCGCGTTGTTGGAGCGTGAGGCGCGCCTCTATAAATTGATTTTATCGCTGCTTGTGGTGTTGGCGGTAGTTACAGTGAGCGGGTGCCTGGGCCTGTTGTGGTTGCGTCAAAAGATTGAGTTGACGGCCCAGGCAACCCGCGAACTGGAGACGGAGATCGTGAAGGAGGAGCGCCGTCTGCGGTATCTCGACACCAAGGTGGCGGAAATTCACCAGCCGATCTATCTGGAGCGGCAGATCACCCGATTGGGGCTGACGTTGCGGCCGCCGATGGAAAATCAGGTGGTGTATGTTGAGGGGGCGCCGTTTGAAGGGACACATTATGCCCGCCGGGTGGAGGAAGCGAAGCCTGCCCCGGATGCGTGGAGGCGCTCCATGGACATTGGTTTGATGGATGTGCTCAGCCCGGGAAACTAGAAATGGGGGCAGGGTGGCGAAGTGAGCGGATCGACGGTGGGAAGTCCCTGACGAGAGCATCTTGGGAGCCGCTGAGGCGGGCCATGGGCAGGAGGAGAGCGGCCTGATGTCGAAGGTCTTTATAAAGTCCGCGCGGTTTCACCTGTGCACGGCGGTGATGGTGCTCGCGTTTGCGAGTGTGGCGGCGCGACTGGTATTTATCCAAGGGATGGAGGCGGAGGCGATTGCCGGGCAGGTACAAGAGGCGCGGAAGCGGTTGATTGCACTGGAGGGGAAGCGCGGTGACATTCTGGACCGTCATGGAAACCTATTGGCGGGAACGCGTTCCCGGGTGACGGTGGGGGTTGACCCGCAGGCCCTTGAATTTGATGCGGTGGCGGTGGAGCATCTGGCGCGCCTGCTGGGGCTGGAGACGGAAGCCGTGGTGGACAAGGTGATTCGGCGTGAGCGGACCGACAGTGGCGGCGCGGTGAGGACGATCCGGTGGGTGCCATTGGCGGAGGTGGACGAGGAGGTCTACGGGAAGGTGCTCGATCTCGGGTTGCGTGGAGTGTACGGAAACCGTCGCTACGAGCGCTATTATCCTGGGAGGGAACTGGCGGCGCATGTGTTGGGGTATTTGAACAAGGAGCAGACGCCGGTGATGGGCGTGGAGCGGGCCATGGATTTTTATCTAAAGGGGCAGCGTGGGTGGCGGGAGACGGAGGTTGACGGGCACCGGCGCGAGTTGGCGGCTTTCCGGGAGCGGGAGGTGGAGCCACGCAGCGGGCTGCATGTGGAGCTGACCATTGACCAGTTTGTGCAGTCGGTGGTGGAGCGATCGATGCAGGAGATTGTGGAGGCATATGACCCCGAGGGGGTGTGCATCATTGTATCCGATCCCAATTCCGGGGAGTTGCTGGGGCTCGCCAATTATCCGACATTCGATCCCAACGAATTCTGGGAGTATGCGGTGGAAAACCAGCGCAACCGGGCTGTGACAGACATGTACGAGCCCGGATCGACCTTCAAGATCGTGCCGGTGGCGGCAGCGTTGGAGGAGGGGCTGGTGGGGCCGGATACCTTGATTGATTGCGGTCAGGAGCGTCGCGTTTACGGGGGGGTGAATATTCCCCTGCCGCGGGACCACCGGAATCTTGGAATCGTGCCCTTGCGGACGGTGGTGGCGAAGTCCAGCAATCGCGGGGCGGCTTATCTCGGCATGTTGCTAGGGGAGCAGCGCCTGCACGACTATGTGTCCCGCTTTGGATTTGGAGAGAAGACCGGTTGGCTTCTGGGTGGAGAGATCGGGGGCTCCCTGATGGCGGTGGCGGATTGGGACGGGTACACCATCAGCCGGTTGCCTACGGGATACGCGGTCGGAGCGACCCCGATGCAGGTTCATCTGGCGATGGCGGCCTTGGCAAACGACGGGATCTGGGTTGGGCCGCGATTGTTGCGGCGGGTTATTGATGCTGATACGGGGCAGTCCTTGCCGATCAATGAGGTCACCCGTGAGCGCATTGTTTCCAGCGAGACGGCGATGCTGATGACGCGCCTGCTGAGCGAGGTGGTGGGACCCGAGGGGACCGCGGGCCGCGCGGCTTTGCCCGGTTATGGGGTGGCTGGAAAGACAGGCACGTCGCGCAAGCTGGTGGAGGGGCGATACGTGGCGGACCAGCACGTCGGGTCCTTCAGCGGTTTTTTCCCCGCTTCGGAACCACGGGTAGTGATCACGGTGGTTGTTGACAACGCCCGTTTGCCGGGGTCCGCGTATGGCGGAGTGGTGGCGGCGCCGGCCTTCAAGGAGATCGGCCAGCGTCTGATTCCGCACCTCGCCATCAAGAAGCCTGAACCCCTTGACTCCTTTATCGCCTCCAACTGAGTGAACATGAATGTGACTTTACCCATGCCCCTGCCAGCGCGTCGACTTTCAGGAAGTCGACTGGCGGATTGCCGCGCGACTGGTTCTGCGTTATTATTGCAGCGGGCAGTAAAAAGCGTGGCTATGAGAACGACCTTGAAAACCCTGTTGAAGGGGCTTGCCCCTGTTCGAGTGGAAGGGAGGCTGGACACGGTGGTGGAGGGCCTCGCGACGGATAGTCGGCGGGTGAATCCCGGGTATTTGTTTTTTGCTTTACCGGGCTTGCGCACGGATGGCAGTCGGTTTATTGACGAGGCCATCGACCGTGGGGCGCGGGTGGTGGTATCTCAGCAGGACACATGGGTGCCGCCAGGGGTGGTGCTTGTGCTGGTGGAGGATGTCCGTGGTCTTTTGGCGAAGGTGGCGGCCCGATTTCATGGCGATCCCGCGCGCGAGCTTGAGCTGACGGGAATTCTCGGGACCAGTGGCAAGACCGTGACAGGTCATTTGTTGCGACATTTCCTGACGGGAGAAACCCGCCCGGGGCTCCTGGGCACGCTGCAGTACGCGGTGGGCAAGCGCACCTTGCCGGCTCACCGCACCACACCCGAGCCGATCGAGCTTCATGGTTTGTTCCGGCAGATGCGGGAGGAGGGCTGCGAGCGGGCCATCCTTGAGGTCAGCTCACATGCGATCCATCAGCGTCGGGTGGAGGGATTGCGGCCGCGCCAGTTGCTGTTGTTGAATCTGACGGCGGAGCATCTCCACTATCACGGATCGCAAGAAGCCTATGTGGCGCTGCACCGGGCTTATTTGGAGGATCGGCGGGCGGATTTGAGACGGCTGATCGTGGGGCTGGACGACCTCGAGGTCCGCCAGTTGGTGGAGGCGCAGCGCGGCCATTGGGAGGGCAAGCTATTGACGTTTGGCCAGTCGGCGGACGCGGACATCCGTGCGGAGGACATTCAGTACAATGACCGGGACACCCGTTTCACGTTGGTGTGGCCTGAAGGGCGGGTCAAGGTGTGCAGTCCGTTGCTCGGATCCTTCAATGTGGAGAACGTTTTGGCGGCGGTGGCGTGTGGTTACGCGGAGGGCATCGACCCGGTGCGGATGGGGGCGGCGCTGTTGAGTTTTCCCGGTGTGCGCGGGCGAATGGAGCGCGTTGACGAGGGGCAGGCTTTCACCGTCCTCGTTGATTACATGCACACTGAGGCGGCCTACGAGAAGGGTTTGGAGATGGTGAGGACCTTGACCGATGGCCGGTTGATCACGGTTTTCGGGTGTGGAGGGGACCGGGACCCGGCGATGCGGCCGGTGATCACGCGGGCGGTGGCCCGGGCCAGTGATCTGGCGATCGCGACTGCTGATAATCCCCGTGGGGAGCGTCTTGAGGATATCTTTCTGGACATGCGTTCTGGGAACGCCGGGTTGGACAATCTGCAGTTTATCGAGGATCGCCGGGCGGCGATATCGGCGGCGATGGAGGCGGCCCGGCCGGGGGATATTGTATTGATCGCGGGCAAGGGGCATGAGACCTTTCAGGAGTTTGCGGATTGTGTGGTGCCGTTTGACGACTGCGCGGTGGCGCGTGAGTTGATCCGGAACCGCGGTTGGGTGGACTGACGATGGCGACATTTGAGGCAAAGGAGGCCGCTGCGATCACCCATGGGGTCTGGATGGAATGGATGCCCTCGGAGCCGTTGCGGACTTTCGCGATTGATACCCGTTTGATGGAGGCGGGTCAGGTGTTTGTGGCGATCCGGACCGAGCGGCGCGATGGGCATGCGTATCTCGAAGAGGCGCGCCAGCGGGGGGCTTTGGCGGCGGTGGTTTCGGAGCCCTGTCACGAGGTGGGTCTGCCGCAACTGGTGGTGGAGGATCCGGTCCGTGCCCTGCAATCCCTCGCCCGCATCTGGCGCCAGCGATTCATGGGGCCGGTAATTGGGATCAGCGGCAGTTTTGGCAAGACGACAGTGCGTGAGTTGTTGGGGCGGGCGCTTGGCTCGCTGTGGTGTCGCACGAAGGGCAACTTCAACAATTTTATCGGGGTGCCCCTGACCCTGCTTGAGCTCGAGCCCCGCTATTATGCTGGTGGGATCATTGAGGCGGGGATCAATGAAGCGGGGGAGATGGCCTTGCTGGCCGACCTGATTGACCCGGATCTGGCCCTCATAACCGGCGTGGGGCCGGCCCACCTCGAGAAGCTGGGAACAGTTGCCCATGTCGCGAAAGAAAAGGCGATGCTTCCGAAGGCGGTGCGGCCCGGAGGGAGGGTGGTGATTCCGCAAGCCCTTTTGGCGTATCCGGATTTTCACGACTTTGGGGAGGATGTGGCATTGGATCTGGTGGCGGTGGAGGGGCGGCCGGTGCCGCTGGCCGTGCCGTGCGGGGCGCGTGTGGTGACGTTCCAGTGGGAGGAGACCGGTGGCGCGGCGGGCATGGGGAGGTTGTACCGTGTGGAGGAGCCGTCGAAGGAGGTGACCTTTTGCGCAGGCAGCGAGGGAATGGTCATGAATCTGGCGCTGGTGGTGCATACCGCTTTGGAGTTAGGCGTTCCCTTGGGTAGCCTGCAGGCGGCTCTCGATGGATGGCGGCCCTTTCATCGGCGCGGGGAGATTTTCAGGTTTGGCGATCGAGTGTACTATGTCGATTGCTACAACGCCAATCCCGTTTCGATGATGGATAGTTTTCAGCGATTTAAAAAGGTGTTTGCAGAGAGTGACCAGCTGTATGTGTTTGGAGGGATGGAGGAGCTTGGAGAAAACGCGGCGCATTGGCACCGCGAGACCATGCGGCAGATGCCGCTGCCACCGGGAGCGCGGGCCCTGTTGATTGGGCGCTGGGGGGAGGCCATGCGGGACGGTTTGCTGGAGGCTGGTTGTGATGATGGGCAAGTGGCGGTCCATGCCGGGGCGTTGGATGTTCGAGACGAGATCCAGCAGTTTGCGGGAGCGGTGTTTTTGAAAGGGAGCCGCGCCTATGCTCTTGAGCGCTTGTTGGAGGAGGGAGCGGTCCGATGCTGAGCGCGCTGGCGGATCTTGAAGTGCTGTGGGGGCCGTTGCGTCTTTTCCGTTATATTTCATTTCGGGCGATGGGAGGCGCCTTTACCGCTCTCCTGATCGGGATGCTGATCGCACCGGGATTGATCGCATGGTTGAGGCGTCTCAAGCTGCAGCAGGTGATGCGCAGCGAGGCGGAAGTCGGCCAGCTTGCCAAGCTGCAT
>JBEAQI010000280.1:0-5173 GCA_041163965.1 Verrucomicrobiota bacterium
CATCATCCGGTCCCGACTTGTGAATCCAATATACAGGGCACTGCCCTGAAGCGATGTGAACAGCTGCTTGGCATGCCGCGTCTTGCACAGAATAACGGGTGGCCGACTCAACTTGCGAAACACATCGGGGTCGGTGAATTCGGGATTAGGAAGAATGAAATTATAACGGCCGTGCCGGAGTTGCTCACGGTGGATCTGCTCGAAATGGAATTGGACGTGGCGGGGCCACAATGCCGTCCTCATCTGCCTCAGGGCCTTTAGGACGCGTTCCGTCCGGCATCCACGATCCCGTGTCACAACATGCCGCACCGATATGCCGGCAGACAAGAAAATGTCCTCCATCAATGCCACATCGTGGGAAATTCCGGCCCCGGAATTCCAATAAACAAAATTCACAGGCATTGGCTTTTCCTTTCTGAAGGAGATTTTCGAAGCCGGTCGAGTCCGCTCGGCGTAACCGTCAAAGCGTCGCGAAATACGCGCTCAACAGGCACCAGCACGGCCTCCGCGTCATAGGCCCGTTCTCCATGGTCGAGGTGGTAAACAACGGCCCGTCGCTTGACTTTCAGCGCCTTCACCCCGGTCGCCATGATCCGCGCAATCAATTCGACATCCTCAAGTCCCCAACCAGTTATTTCCTCATTGAACCCATTCACACCAACAAGATCCGAGCGCCACGCGGAAAAATTGCACCCAATCGCCACATGCGCGAGTTGGCGCGCCGACAATCCCTCAAACCGGAGGACCCGGGGCCGCTCGAAAAAGAGCCGCACCGCGCTGCTGCGTTTGTGAATCCGGCCCGCCAGAAGGGCCTTCATCAAATCGCATGGTGCACCGGAAAAATGGCTCAATGCGGCCTCACGGACATGGGCGCGATCCCCCAGCACCATCGCCCCCGCGCTGGCGAGTCGGCGATGATCGGTGATGAACAGCGGGTGGGGAACGCAGTCACCGTCAAGAAAAACAAGGTAGTCCCCACTGCTGTGGTGAATCCCATTGTTGCGGGCGCGACTTGGCCGCCAGCCGCAATCAGGCTCCCATAAATGATGGACGGGTACCGGAACACGGCCGCGAAACCAGTCCACCAGATCACGCGTTGCCTGCCCGGACCCGTCGTCACAAATCAGGACCTCCGTGGGAAATTCGGCCAGCTTCAGCAGATGGAGAAACACCTGCTGCAGGCGCATCACGGAATTATAGGTGGTAATGCAAAGGCTGATCTTCATCGACTGGCTAGCCGAACATATTGTGGAAGAGTGGGATTCCACGGTCACCTCTGGTCGCGGCATGGGGAGCAAAGACCAAACGTTACCCGCCAAATTCGAGGCCTATGAGGCAATTTTGTTCTCCTGACCGCATTGTCGCCTTCACCACCGAAAGGACCCGCCGGGCGTTCTCTTCCCAACTGTGATCCTTAAGATAGGCCTCAAAGGAATAGTCCTTCGCTCCGGTCACCAGCTTCGCGATCGCTACCCCAAGCGCGGCCGGATCCCCCGGCCGCACCCACTCTCCAATTGGATAGCGCATCACCGCGGTCTTCATCGGCCCCTCCCCACACGAAATGAGGAGAGGTCGCCGATGCGCCACCGCACAGCTCATCACCCCGCTGGAAGAGACAAACCGCTCGGAATACAGGGTCGCCACCGCATCTGAACAGGCAAATAATCTCCCTACCTCATCGTCGGGAATGTAGCGGTAATCCCACACCACTCGATCGGCAAGGCCACAGAATTGAATGAGCTGCTTGTAGTATGGAAGCCCACGCTGGGAATGGGACTCAACGCGGCCAGCGACAAGGAGCTTCACTTGCCCTGGGGCGCCCCGCAGGGCACGGATGAGCTTGTCCAATTGCTTCCCATCACGAATCTGCCCGAAGCACAGAATGACAAAATCCTTCTCCGCAAACCCGCGGGCGCGCCGCTCCGAGGCCCGTTCGGGAAATCCCGCAGCGCTCGTTAATGGACCGTGGGGAAGGGTATGCACACGATTCCGGAATCGCGCCTCCCACGCTGTCATGGAAACGGCCCCATGCACAAATATATCGGTCACCGCAGCATAGACGGCCCAAAGACATCGGCGATGCCAGATCACGGGGCCGACCTTGAAATCGCGCGACGGATCATGATTAATGATGCCGATTGGCAGGCCCGCCTCCCGCAAAGACCGCAGCGGACCGATCCACAATGGCGCAAAGTATTCGCGAAAGCAGTCCAACAACACGAAATCATAACCCTTGGAAGCTTCGAAAGTGAGGCGCTTCATGGTAAAGCGGGCATCCCGGATATATGCCAAGGGACGCCGTAGGCGTAATCCGGCCGCCGCCTCCTGAAGCTCGGGCTTTACCAAGGCACCGGGAAAATCCGACGGCTTGGTCCCTTCGCGGCACAAAACCGTCACCGCCGCTCCAGCCCTCACCAACGCGCCGATCTGATGCACCGAATAGGTGTAAATCCCACCCCCCACCGCCTCCAACCGATACAAGATTCTTGGCCTCACTGAAATAGGGGACACCTCGATGTCCATTGCCGCACCAGTCGGTTTTTGAAGCGCCGAAGGGGACCCTTTCCGCGCCAGGAACCCCAACACCAGTGAATGCCGCAGGTGTTGGAATCCCCATCATAGTGAAATCCGCCCCAGATGACGCGTGGATGGAAGACCGTCTTGGGAGGCAGTCTTAGGCCACTGTACTGGGAAAGCCGTGGCAACAGGTAGCGCGACAGGCCGAGGGGACCGGAGGTTCCCTCCACCGTTCCCTCGCCAATGGATTCGAGCTCCACATTGGTAAGCAGATGGGAAACAAAATCATGCCAAAGGGGATATCGGGGAACGGACGCCAGCACGGAATTGCACACAAGGTGAAGATCATTGCGGTGTCCGGATATCGGGAGCACGCAACGGGCACTCATCAAATCTGCGGGGATCGGCTTGAGCAGGCAGTAGTCGGTATCGAAATACCATCCCCCGAAATGATAAAGAAAGAGACACCGGGCGATGTCGGCCTTGAGGACGCCGCTCGAAATCCGATCCCATCGATCTGCATGATCCGGATAGGCGCCCCGAAATAGCCGCGCATTGTCGTCATCGTCCCAAAGGCGCATCTCCCAACCGGGCAAACGACGGCGTAACCGTCCTCGCATGCGGGCTTCCTCCGGCGTAAGGCGCTTGCTCGGAGCGGTCTGATGTAGAATGCGGGGAATCATGAGTGGCTATATCCAGCAGACCGGATCAACCGGTACTGCTCAGGGGTCAAATCCCCCATGCAAAAAGACCGACCCCCGCGGCGATTGAAAAGGCGTTGTTGCACCGATGACCAGCGTCGTGCCGCAAAGTCATGGACCGCGTACTGCCATGCCCCACCGGAAGGAAGGCAATCAAGATAGCGCTTGAGATCGGCTTCCAATTGAAGGTTGAGTGTGTCCACGCACCGCGCCACCGCCCATGCGCGGGCCCGGAAACCAAACCAGCGCCACGGCTCCAGGCCGTAGTGTTCGCAAGCCATCCCGGCCTTCGTCTGGAAAAGGGCCCATTCGCGACAGCGTTCCTTCTTTCTCCCGGGAGCCTCGCTGATCTTGTCCGCATTATTTTCTCGATACAAAACCAGGGTTCCGGGAGAGTGTCGCACCTGTGCCCCGCTCAGCAGGCATCGCAGGAAAAAGAGTTGGTCCTCAAGGGTGCTGAGATCCTCTGGAAACCCGCCGACCTTTTCAACAAGCTCCCGCCGGAACAGGCACGCTTGGGGCACAATCGACCAGTCCGTCAAAAGGGCCTTCACAAGGGAACCCCGGGGCAACCCCGTCTGTTGGTAAACCGCGTTGACGGGCACACAGGACTGACCCGAAAGGCCGACCTTCACCCATGGCCCATACGCGATGTCGGCCCCGCTTTCGCTCAACACCCGCGCCTGAACCGCATGCTTGTTCGGCACCGCGACATCATCGCTGTCAAAAAAATGAATATACTCGCCGCGGCTCTCCCAAAAGCCCGTATTGCGGGCCGCGGACGGTCCGGCATGCTCGCATCGGATCACCCGTACCGGCGACCCGAATTGACCGGCCACTCGGGCCGTTCCATCGGTCGATCCGTCATCCACCACAATGATCTCCCGCGCTGCTTGACTCTGGCACAACAGACTCCTGATCGTTTCGCCGATGAGGCTTTCCCGGTTGTAAGCGGGAATCACTACAGAAATTTCAGGTAACATTGGCGCTGGTGGATTGGACGACCGCCTCGATCAGTCCCAGCAGACGCTCGGCAGGATCACAGTCCCGCATCGCGCGGGCCTGCAGATGCCCGGCTAGCCCCATCCGCTCCCAACCGGCGCGGTCAGAATAGGCTCGCTCCATCACCGCCCGCATTCCGGACAGATCGTTCGACGGGGCAAGGTATCCGCTCAACCCGTCCACGACCGCCTCCTGCAGTCCCCCCACCCGCGTCGCCACCACCGGCCTGCCGCACATCATCGCCTCCAGAGCCGCCAACGGAGTCCCCTCGCCTCGCGACGGAAGCACCAAGGCGTGATTCTCGCCCCAGATTTTCAGGCGATCGGTTTCGTGCCCCATCATCTGAACGCGCCCAGTCAACCGGAGACGCTCAATGCGCTCCTCTAGATAGACACGGTCGGGACCGCTTCCATAAAGACGCAACTCGATGCCTCGCTTCTCCCACTGGGATTCAGACATGATCTGCAACAATATATCCTGACACTTCCAGTATGTTTCAAGCCGCGCCACACAGGCTAACCGCAACGGTAAAGCTGGCGGAAAGGGCATCGGGCCCCGCGTGTCGACGAGGACCGGGTTGTGCACATGGGCATGCTTGCCACTCAGATCGACGTTGAATTGCCGCTCCAAAAGAAGACGGTTTTCGCGGGACACACATACCACCATCGCCGCCTTCCTCAAAATGGCCGCGACCTCACAACGCTCGCGGGTGGAAATGGGCAGGCAATCGGCATTGAACTGAAGAACCACTATAAATGGCCGCGACGTCCGCATCAGGGCGGACACTAGCCCGGGAACCGTCACCACCGCGGTTGGTGAGCCTATGGTCAGCACCAGCACGTCTGGCGACCGGGTCCGGCGCGGGGAGAAGTTGGGCCGCAATCGCTCCCTCATAAACTCCAGCCGGGGAACGGCCGAGACGCGCCATTCGGCAACCGTCAATCCGGCGGAAA
>JBEAQI010000281.1:0-3235 GCA_041163965.1 Verrucomicrobiota bacterium
ATATTCTCTCCGAAGATAATACCCCAACACCTCATGGAGGTGACGGGCGATGTCACCGCTGAAATAATAGGCACCCCTGTTATATTGAATGGATGCCTCTCCCTCTCCAAGCTGTGAATAGGCCTCCACCAATCGCCAAAAAAGGGTCTTGCCCTTGAATGTCTCCCCGGGGCGCCACTGCAAAAGGGCACTCGTCATCTCGTTAAGGGGACCACGCAGCTTTCCCCAACCGGGACTCTCCAGAACCACATCCATCAGCGCCTCCACGGATTGCGTGATGTCGTCGGGCGCTTCCGCCCATTCCGGCCTGGACCCAAAGATCATGGCAAGGTCCCCCCAACGGAAAATGTCGCGATCTTCCCAATACAGCAAATGACAGGTGTTGATCTGCTTGCGGAAAAACTCGAAGACGCTCTTTTCCTCAAGCCCAAAGGTGAAGTGTTTGAATATCTCAAGCAGCTCTAGGGCGTCTTCCTCGCTCCCCGCTGAAAAGAGACGGGACATCGCCACCTGCTGGGCGAAACTTTCCTCGTGGCGCTCCATCAGACGCGGCGGGGCAGCAAGCCCCAGCTCGTAAGGGAAGGCGCGCACCAACGTGGAAAAAAAACTGTCGATGGTGCCGAGATGAACATTCCCGATCTCCCGAATAAACAACCGCAACAATGCCTCGTATTGGCCGGTGTCCATGGGCCGCAACCCGCAGCGCTCACTGGTCTCCGCCGCCTTGGCCGGATCAGAGGCGGCCTCAATCAAGCGCTCCATGATCTTTTCCATGAACTCTCCGGCCGCCTTCCGCGTGAACGTCAGGGCCATGATGCGCCCGGGATCGGCATGCCGATGCAGCAGCTGAATGTAACGGCTCACAAGCGTGTAGGTCTTTCCGGAGCCGGCGGAAGCCTTGATCATCCAGTTGTCGGTAGTGGTATTCATGTTCCCACCTCCATATGCTGCGCCTGCCATGCCGGGTCGATGGTCCGCTGGAAATCGGTTCCGAACCATGGCAGAAAAGGATCGTCATAGGCCACCTTCGGCGGCAACGGAAACCGGCCCGCCTGGATCTGCGCGACAATGGCCTCCGCACACTGTACCGCGGCCGCCACCTCCGTCGGCGTGATTTGCCATTCGCTCAGAGCAATGTCACTGGCGGCCTTCGCCAGATTGATGTAACCGCAGTCCGCATAGGCCCCACGGCACTCGCGAAAGGCATGGGCATAGAGAGGCAGTTGAAGATTCTGCCAGCGTAAGACCTTGTCTCCCCTCTGAAAATACTGCTCGGGAAGAAATCCGTCCGGGTCGACGTTCCTCGCGCCTACACAATGGGCCTTTTCAGCCGTCACCGCGATATCGCTGGTCTTGTAGTCGATCAGCAAATACCGGTCCTCGGCCTCGTTGCGGAGAACAAGGTCGATGCGCCCCCTCAGCCAGACGCCGCCAATGCGCACCGCCTCCCTCGGAAAGGCCCACTCGGTGTCCTCAATCCGCCAGCCATCCGCAAAGAGGCCTTCCAGCACCACCGCCGCGTGCCGCAGGCGCTGGCCAAGGGACATGATCTGGATGCGCAATGAAACCGGCAGGCGCTGTCCGTATTGCGCCGCGACAAGCGCGTCCAAGCCCTGCTCAAAGTCCTCCGCGATCGCCTCCGCAGACTTTGAGGCGGCCTTCGGATCCTTGCCAAAGGCCTCAAGGACGCCATGGGCAAGTTGACCGAATCGCAAGGCATCGAGTTCCATCGGCACCGGTTCCAAGGGCTGCCACCCCAACCGGTACTCGAGATAGTACCGGAACGGGTTGCGCAGGTACGCATTGAGTCCGGAGACGGAAATGTGCTTGAGGGGCGTGGGCGAAGGCAGCGTCAGCTTTGTCCCGAACGACGCCGCTGGGGCATGGGCCTCCCCTCCGCGCCCTTGCATCAGGAAACGGGCCCGGCGCACCGTGTTACCGGCATGGGTGTTGAAAAGAAAACGGCAGGGTAGCACCGGATTCTCACCCAGGGAGCGGGCGTATAGCGCCATACGCAAAGCGCCCTCGCCCGCCCGACTCTCCAGCAGTATGCGCAACCGAAGGGCCTGCAGCGCAGCCTCCTCACGATGCCCCGGCACCCCAAGGCGCTTGCGCAGGCCCGGGGTCAGAAAGGTGCTCTGGACCTTTCCTCCGGGAACCGTGTTGTCCGGCAGCCCAATCAAGATTAGCTGCGGAGCGGTCTCCCACGGCGCCTCCAACCACCCGGAAACCGGACGCTCCTCCGCTGACCGCTCCGGGTAGTATCGGCGCGTCAGCATCAAATGACGCAAAAGGTCCAGGCCATCGGTCTCGTCCAGATTGTTGCCAAAAACCTCATACAAGGCCTCTATCGATGCGTGGACATCGCCTTCGGCAGGCCAGTCGACCTCCGTCAAGGCATTCAACAAATGCCATAGCCCGGCCAGAAAACCGCGTGTGAAGCCCGCAAACAAATGGGACTCCATCTCCGCCACCAGCCCATGAATGGGCCGCATCGTGTCGGAAACAACCAACGTGCGTGAACACATCGCCGCATAGCGCTCGAAAAGGTGCTCGCGCCGCAACTCCAGCAATCGTCCCTGCAGGTCGTCGGGATCCTGCCCGCGCCGGGCACACCAGGCGCGGAACACCTCCTGTTGTAGCAAGGTCTCCAATCCCCTCAACTCCTGCCCCTGGCGCCAAGCGAGACACTGGAGCAGACAGGAGCCGACCAAGCCGCGGGCATAAGGGGCACCCTCGGGATTGTACAGGGGGACTCGCGCGACCGCGGCCACCTCAATCAGGCAATCGCGGACCGCCTCCTCGCAGGCCGCCAAGGCCATCGCGTCAACCGGCTCCCCTGAGGCCTCCAAGGCCTCCACCGTGGCGCGGATCGCCGGCTCGGGATCAGAAAAATTGACCACCGTCGCCTCCACAAGGGCATCTGAAATATCCGCACTCTCCCAATAATCTGGATCGGGCCGACCCCACTGGTCGAAATGCTCGAGTTCACTAGAGGGAACCGGCCAAAGGGCCTCGACCAGCATTCCACTCTTCGCCAACTGGGCAACCAAACGGCCTTCGCGGGGCGTCAGATTGTGCACCGCCGCAATGAGTAATGTCCGGCAGCCCATTAGCTCCGCGGGAAGGCCATGCCCCGCCGCAAGGGCCCGATTCGGATCGTCCTTCCCACGATGCGCAAGGCGCTCATGATACCCGCTCTCCAACTCCGCCAGCACTTCCCAGCGCGGGGTCT
>JBEAQI010000282.1:0-6393 GCA_041163965.1 Verrucomicrobiota bacterium
CGCCGTTTGCGGTATTCCTGCAGGATGGCGACGGCCTGTTCATGGTTGGTCACGCCGCGGTTGATGTTCATGGCGTTGGAGAAGCTGAGTTGGCTGGCTTCGTCGACCCCCGGAATGGTGACCGGAGTGAGTTTGACAAAATGCGTGTAGAATTGGCCATTCCACGCCACTTTGTTGAGCCGCTCCCGCAAACCGTCTGCAAATGAATCCCAGTGGCTGGCCCGGTTGTCGTCCCCCAGATAGCGTTGAATTTGCGCCAGCATCCGGCAGGCCTCGTAAAACCCACTGTTGTCGCCATGCATGATTCCCCAGTGCGTGTTGGCATCGATCTGGAACTGTAGCCAATCATGGAATCCCTGCGCGTAGGCGAAGTCCCATGAGTCGATCGTGTAGGCCCGCTTAACAAGTTGATGCGTGGGGTCCCAGCGCCACGGATGACCAAAGGCGTAGGCAAGGGCCCTCTCCATGGCGGGCACGAGGTCTTGTATCCACGCGTCGTCACCGGTGGTTTGCCAGGCAAGGTAGGCCCCTTTGACAAAGCGGTATTCGACGTCCGCCTCAACCGGCACGCGGACGTATTTGAACCAGTTTTCCCGCTCACAGGGCACTTTTTCGGGATGGTTGGTGAAGTAATCAAAGATCCGCCCGTTGCGGGCCTGGGTTTCCGCGAAGTGACTGATCGCGGACTGCATATCCGTCTCATGGTAACGGAATCCCCGCATCATGTCCGAGTGATCGCGCAACCAGATGGCGGGCGTATCGGGGGAACGGTAGCCCTTCACAGGGACGCTGTCGATGACCAGGTCCATGGTATCCTTTTCAAGGAATCCCCGGATGATCGGATAGAATGAATCGAAGGCCTTGTTGCCGGTTACGATGCGGGTTGTTTGGTTCATAAAGGTGTGCAACTGCGAGTTGGAATTTGTGGAATCCTCCTCCATCGTCGATTTGTTTCAAGGGTTTACGGTATATCGAAAGCATGCTTTATCGGCCCCCTCTCGGCTTGCGATAAAAGCGTCCCGTTTCAACAAAACCGACCGCGTTTCAGCCGGATTTCTATTCCCCACAACCCCATCTCATTGCCCCCGTGACCCTGTTTGGCCTGCACACCCTCGATCTTTTCGTTTTGTTACTGTATCTCGCCGTGATCCTCTGGTTGGGAAAGAAGGCTGGCGAGCAGAACCAAGACACCGAGGATTATTTTCTCGCCGGGCGCTCCCTTGGCAAATTCTACCAGTTTTTCCTCAACTTTGGCGCCTCCACCAACGCAGACCAAGCGGTGGCGGTGACGCGCGAGACCTACCGGCAAGGGGTCGGGGGAATGTGGATACAGTTTCTGGTTCTTTTCATCACACCCTTTTACTGGTTCTCGGCCCTCTTTTTTCGCCGTAGCCGTTTGACGACGATTGGCGACTATTTCACGGAGCGTTTCAAGAGTCCCGGGCTTGGCAGTAGCTATGCCGCGTTTACCCTAATCATGGCCTTTGTGGGTGGCGGAGTCGGGTACATGGTGGCGGCGAAGACCATGATGGCCCTGACTCCCATTCCCTACGAAAACTTGACGGTGGAGCAGCGGGCCAGTGTCGACGAATTCGAGGAGTATGCCGAATTGTCGAAGTTGACTTTTGCGGAACGCGATCCTGCGCAGGCCGCCCGCTTTGATGTCCTGCACCAAAAGACCCTCAAGGGCGAGCTGAAGTCCTTTTACTCCTACACCAATCCCATTGCCTTCTACTTTATCTACGGGATTGTGGTGGCGATCTACACCATGATGGGCGGGTTTCGCGCGGCGGCGATTACGGATGCCATTCAAGGGGTTCTCATCATCATCTTTTCGATCATTCTGATCCCGCTGGGGCTGGCCAAACTCGGCGGTTTCGCGGGCCTGCACGCCTCGGTTCCCGAGTTCAAATTTGAGCTGTTCGGCTCGGTGGCCTTGAGCGATTACGCATGGTATACGATTCTGGCGATGTTCCTTTCCAATCTGGTGGCTATTGTTTCTGTTGCCCAAGGGATGCAGACCGCAGGATCGGCGACCAATGAGCAAGTGGCCCGCTTTGGGATGATTGGCGGCATGTTTTTCAAGCGTTTCCTGATGCTCTTCTGGGTCTTGGCGGGTCTCATTGCCCTTGGATTGTATGGCGGCCAGTTGCATGATCCCGACCTCGCATGGGGCGTGATGAGCCGCGATCTTCTGGTCCCAGGTGCCCTTGGCTTGATGCTGGTGGGCATTTTGGCTGCGAATATGTCGACCCTTGACGCTGGATCGGTCTCCAACGCGGCCCTCTTTATTCGGAACATTTACCAGCCCCTGCTTCCCGGCAAGTCCGAGATTCACTATCTCTGGGTGGGGCGCCTGACGATTGCGGTGACGCTCCTTGGCGGGATTGGCGCGGCCATCTACATCGATAACCTGTTGGAGCTTTTCAAATATTTCATCACCATTCCCGCCATCTTCGGTGCCCCCATCTGGCTGGGGTATATTTGGCGGCGCCTCACCCGCACCGCAGTGGCCATTGAGGTGGTGGTTTGCTTCACCATCTTCGCCATTATTCCAAACGTTTTTCAAGGCCTCAACTGGGCGCGCACCAACCCTACCTTTCTCGTCCAAACGGAGGCCTACACGCATTTTTACAATGCTCCGGCCACAGCGGACGACGTTGCCCTGGGACGGGCTATTACAGTCGGCGAGACCATCGCAAAGGAGGTAAGGATCGAGCCCAAGGGCATTTTTTTCCAAAGCGTGGCCCGACTGGATCCCGAGGATGCCACATCTCCCTTGGTCGGGATAGGGCGCTTTGAGTCGGAAATCTGGATCATGAGCCTGTTTGGCGTCGATTTCAGTGATTTCAAAAAGTCCGAACTCGTGGCAGCCCGGTTCTTTTTTACGGCGATCTTTCCCTTTGTGATGCTGATCCTGATTTCCCTGCTGACGCGTCCTGTCAACAAGGGGCATCTCGATTATTTCTTTGGCAAGATATACACCCCGATTCAGCCGACTCCGGAGGAGGATGCCAAAGCGGTGGCCTATGCTGCCGCGCACCCAGAGAGCCTTGCTGACCGCAAGCTGTTTCCCCGTTCCAATTGGGAGATCGCAAAGCCGACTCGGATCGATTACATCGGATTCGGAGGGAGTTGGGTCGTTGTCGGGGTTGTCATCCTTGCTCTCTGGGCGATGGTCAACATCGGCCGCTGAAGCCTGCCTTTTTGTCTGTCTCCGTCATTGTGGGCCGAAGACGCCACCGTATGGGCTTGGGGATCAGCCGAATCGCATCAGGCTTTGGCCATCAGGCCGGCGACACACTGCTCCAAAGCACCGAGGGTCTCATCAATGTCCGCGGCTTTATGCGCGTAGGTAATGAACCACTGCTCGTTGGCGAAAATGCCATTGGCATAAAGGGCCTCAAAGAGCGCATCATGGAGTGCTGGGCCGTCTTCACCGGCGGGCTTGAAATCAATCATGGGGGCGCAATCGAGGCCGGTGGTGGTGGCGGGAAAGCCGTGTTTTGCAAAGATGGTTTCCATGCCCGCGCGCAGGTGCCGGCCCTGTTCAAAGAGGTGGGCGTGGACGGGTTCCGTCTCGTAAATTTCCATGACCTGAATCGCGGCGGCGAGGGAGAGCGTCTCCCCCGCGTAGGTGGTGGTGAGGACGGTTTGGTCGAGGGTCTGCATCCATTCCCGCTTGCCCGCGTAGGCGGAGAGTGGATAGCCGTTGGCAATCCCTTTGGCATAGGCGCCCATGTCAGGGACAATGTCGAAATATTCCCGGGCGCCCCCCTTGGCGAGGCGGAAGCCGGTGAGTACTTCATCAAAGATGAGGGCGGCGCCGTAATGGTCGCAGAGCTCACGAATGCGGGCCAGAAAGGGCCGGTTGGCAGGCTGGCGCCAATCCACGGGATTGACGAGGGCGGCGGCCAGATGGGGACCTTGCTGCGCGAAGACCCGTTCGACGGCCTCGATATCCCCATAAGCGACTTCGTGGACGTAGGATTGGAGGCTGCCTGGGATGCCAGAGTTTGGCCATGCCACGGCGAACCAGTCCTGATAACCATGGTATCCGGAAGTGAGAAAATGGTCCCGTTTGGTACGGCTACGGGCGAGACGCAGGCAGGAGGCACAGACGTCGACGCCCGTTTTCATGAAGCGGATCTGGTCTGGCCATGCAAGTGTTCCGAGGATTTTCTCCGCCGCCTCGACCTCGATCGGGCTGGCCATACTGAAGAGGACGCCGTTTTCCAGTTGCCGTTTGACGGCGTCGTCGACGGCAGGGTGCCCGTATCCAAGAACGATGGGCCCGAGCGCGGCCCGGTAGTCGATGAATTCCCGATCGTTGAGGTCCCACATGCGGCATCCTCGGGCCCGCTTAATGAAGGCTGGACGATTCCGGATGCCATCGAGGTGGGCGCGTTTGCCGTTGGTTTGGGTGCCCCATGGGATGGAGCGTTCGGCGCGGGCGAGGGTGGCCTCGTTCAGGTCATTCATGGAGATGGATATATCCCGATAAATTCAAAGAATAGCAACTTCAGGGACAAAGGAAGTTGGCGTAAGGCGCGCTTGCAAGCCGGGTGCTGAAATCCGCCAGCTACCGTTTTGCTGCGTCAAGGCCATATCCGGAGCCGGGCTCGGGCTACCCTTGGTGGCGGCGAAGAGGGTCAGGATGTTGTGCTCAAGGGCCTCCGCGGCATGCACTTCAATACAGGGAAAATCCCCCGTTTCCGCGGGGACTTGGAGGCGGTCGCGGCGCGGCGTGGCACCGCTATTGGAAGCCACCAGCGCGTGAAGGGCGGCCATCGGCCGGTGAATGACAAAGCGGTTGCCGTCTATGCTGAGGCGGGCTTTGCCGTCACTGTTGTCGGGATAGAAGCGCGCATCGACGATCTGAGGCCGGTAGCGGAACTGAATCTGGTCATAGACGAGGAAGACCGATGGCTTGGCAAAGATGACAGTGCGCAGGACCTGGGTGACGTGAGGATTGTCGAGGATATAAGCGGCGGAGGCATCGCTGGTCCACCAGATGAGGTCGCCTTGGTCCTGGTAATCCAAGAGGACCGCATAGGCCTTGCTGTCATTGGTGCCCTCGCTACCGTCGATGTAGGGGTGGCCTCGTCCATCGATGAGAATGCAGTTGTGTCCGACCGCGTGGCGCATCAACCAGCCCGGGTGGCGCCGGTCATAGGAGGCCCCAAAGTGATCGTTCAGGAGGCGCTCGCCATGAATTTTGTAGATGATGTGGTTGCGGTCGGCGTGCTCATGGTTGGCGGGACCCCCGCTTTTGAAGGCCATGACCGCGTCATCCGGTTGCCAGCCAGAGCGGGCCACGATCCAACTCAAGTCGCTGCGCCAATTCAGCAGGCGGTCATCGGGGGCTGTACGGGGGCCATCCGGTCGATACCAAAGAAAGTCATAAATCCAGCGAGCCTCGGAGGAATGATCGGCAGCATAGGTGCCGAGGCCGCTGCTGGCATACTCGCCCAGCTTGGTAAGGGCTCCCGGAAAGACACTCGACTTCGAATCGCTGAAATTGACCACATCCGCCCGGCCCTCCGGCGTTCTGCCGAGCTGCATGGCCTGCGTGAATTCAATCATGCCCAGCATGTTGACCCGTTGGCCCCAGTCCCGGTCACCGATCAGGCGCATATGGGCATCGATGAACGGCAAGGTTGTCCGGAGGGAGTAGTCCAGATAGCTGATGCCTTCATAGAAGCTCCCATCCTTGCTGACCACGGTGAAAAAGCGTTCGGTGCTGGCGACAGCCGTATCCAGCCAAAGTTGGGCGCGCGGATCAATTCCCATGAGGGCAAGGGCCCCGAGACCGAGGGCTCCGGTGGGGGCGGCCCGCAGGTTATTGGCACCGAGGATGATCGGCCAGCGCTCCATGGTCAGGTCATAAAATCCGGCATGCGCTTCGTCAAAGTCCCAGCCCTTGACCGTTTCCGGGTGATCCATGTCGAAGACAGTGGCAAAACAGGCTTCACAGCCCTTGGTCGCCACGGCCTGCACTATCCGCTTGTCCAGCTCCGGCGAAATGGACTCCGCGAGCAGTTCACGGGCCATCAACAAGCGAACCGATGTGAAGGAGGCCCGTTGAATTCCGATGACCTCCTGTCCCCCATCGCGGAAGTAATCCCAGTAGGGCTGGCGGCAGACGAAATCGATTGCGAACAGGAGCGAATCCAGACGTTCCTTGGAGGGCGAGACGAATTGGACCAGCAGACTCGGCTCAAATTGCATCATGAGATTATGGAAATCCCGCACGATATTTCCGCTTTTCTCAAAGGTGTCGATGGCCTCTAACAGGACCTGAGGGGACCTCGCCGACCAGTCGTCAAAGAGAGGCTTGAGGACCGGTGTTTTGGCATTGGCGAGGATGCGTGCCCGCTGTTTGGGATCATA
>JBEAQI010000283.1:0-2758 GCA_041163965.1 Verrucomicrobiota bacterium
AGGGTCGAAATCTGCAGCACATGGCACTTCGCCTTGTCTTTTTCCATCTCGTCCTTCATCTTCCGATACACCGCCATGCGGTCCTTCCGGTTCTTCATGTCGATGAAGTCGAGAATGATCAAACCGCCGATATTACGGAGGCGGATTTGTCGGGCAGCTTCCTCCGCCGCCTCCAAATTCACCTGCAGAATGAAATTATTGCTGTTGTCTTTCTGCTGCTTGTGCGACCCAGTGTTAACGTCGATCGCCACCAAGGCCTCCGTCTCCTCAATCACGATTTCGCCCCCGCTCGGCAGCGGCACCCGCCGCAAAAAGGTTTGCTCAATCTGGCGCTCGATATTGAAGCGCTCAAAAATGGGAATATTCTCCTCGAAAATGGCGATCTTTCCCGCGCTACGCTTGCTCACCCGGGAGACCAATTCCAACATCCGCTCGCCATCCTCACGGTCATCAATGAGAACCCGGTCCACATCCTCAGTCAGGAAATCGCGCACCGTCCGCTCAATGATGTCGGGCTCCTTGTAAAGGCAGGTGGGCTGCCGCGCCGCTTCCAAACGGGCTTGGATTTCGCGCCATTGGTTCAGCAAAATCGAGAGGTCGCGCACAAAATAAGTCCAGCGCTTGCCCTCCCCCGCGGTCCGGATAATCACACCCATCCCCTCCGGAATGGATAGTCGGCGCAAAATTTCCTTCAGCCGCTTACGCTCCTTGTCACTCTCGATCTTGCGGGAAACCCCACACTGCCCACCAAAGGGCATCAAAACCAGAAAGCGACCAGGCAGGGCAATGTTGGTCGTGGTCCGCGGCCCCTTGGAACCAATCGTGCTCTTTGTGATCTGAACCAGAATCTCCGACCCAATCGGATAGAGGTCGGGAATGTCTTTGACGGTGATCTTTTCCTTCTTGGCCCGCTGCGCCTCGGTCCGTGTATCCCGCACCATCTCCACCGAACTGTCGGCTTGGGGAAGAATGTCCCAATAATGCAGGAAGGCGTTCTTCGGCATGCCAATATCAATAAAGGCCGCCTTCAGACCAGGCTCCAAATTCTGGATTTTGCCCTTGAAGATCGCCCCCACCAACCGGTCGTCGCCATGCCGTTCGAGTTCGAATTTTTCCAAAACCCCCTCGTTCAGTACCGCCACCCGCTTTTCCAGCGGCTCGGAATTGATGATCACTTCCCGATACGGGGACTTGTCCTTGCGGATCTTGGCCGCCAATTTCTGCAGAATCGGCCGCTGGCGGCTGCGCTCCTCAACGTCCTTGTGGACCGTCTCGGGATCGATTCCCTCAATCTCCTCCTCAACTGGAGGATGCTTCAGTTCAGTTTCCTGCTCTGCGGATAAGTTTGCTTCTTCAAACGTGTTTTTTTCGTTCATGTTGTCTTGTGGACTCCTTGTATGGTTTAAGGGAGGGCCCGTCCGTTCGGGGTCCGCAAGACTGGTTTGTCATCCAAGGGCAGGGAGACCGATCACCGTTGGCCAGCTTCAAAGAAAGGCCCTCCGGTGACGGTGAATGCTTTGCACGATTCCCTGTAGGAAACAACAGCTCAAGATGAACGAGCCTCCATAGCTGAGAAATGGGAGTGGAAGTCCAGTGATAGGGGTCAGACCGATCGACATGCCAATGTTGATGAAGACGTGGATCGTGAAAATCACCGTCACTCCAACCGCCAGAAGCATGCCGAAACGATCCCGCGCCATACTCGCAATGCGAACCCCGTTTGCGAGCAGGAGCGAAAAGAGAGCTATCACGGACAGTCCCCCTATGAATCCTTTTTCTTCCGCCAGAACGGCGAAGACAAAGTCGTTGTGGGCCACGGAGCGCGGCAGGTACCCCAACCGTGCTTGCAGCCCTTGCTGCCATCCCTTCCCGAACAGGCCACCGGTGCCGACGGCCTGCTGGGCTTGGTTGGCGTTCCAAGCCGAGCCCGTGCCACGGGGATCGACTATGTCAGGCGCCACAAAGGTCATGATCCGCTCACGCTGGTAATCGCGCAACGGGACCCATGAGGTCTCCTGATACGCACCGCGCGCCTCATGCGCGGTGAGATTGTTCTCCTTCAAAAACTGACTATACCGATAAAAATCCAACCCAAGAATCATACCCCCGCACACCACCACTGCGAATACGGCGAGAAAGAACCGCTGTGAGAGTTTTGAGACGTAGAGGAGGGCAAACATGGTGGGTGGGATAATCAGACAGGACCCTAGGTCAGGTTGGGCAAAAATCAAGACCATTGGTAAGCCCCCCGCGAGGAAGACTTTGCCCAGCGCGAGAAGGCTCTGCCGGATCGTCCCCACTTCGGAGCGGGCCAGAATACTGGCGATCATGATGGTCGCCGCCACCTTCGCCGCCTCCGCGGGCTGAAAAGCCATCAAACCAAGATTCAGCCAGCGCCTCGCTCCCTCGCGCTGCATCCCCATCGGCGTCCAGATCAACAACAGCAAGAGGATCGCCCCGCAATAAATCCAAAAGGCGTTTTCCATGTAGATTTTATAATCGATCCTGGATATGATCAAGTAGATGATCGAACCAAGGACCAACCAGACAATCTGCCGGATCCAGTATTCGCCCCCCACAAAAGCTTGCGCGCTGTAGACGAAGAACTCGCCAAGGACCGCCAGGAGCAGGATACAAATGGGGCTTACCCAGTCTGTCCGCGATCCTTGGGTGCTCAAGAGGATCCGCCGTGTGGTGTCGAATAAGCGATGTGTTTGAAGGGGCCTCATGGGAAAACCGGAACACCGGCTTGTCAAAG
>JBEAQI010000284.1:0-5580 GCA_041163965.1 Verrucomicrobiota bacterium
GCACCTTGGCGGTCCTTCGGGCGATGGAGGGACACGGCGTGGAGCGTCTGGTGCATTGCAGCACGCCGAGTGTGGTGTTCACGGGAGAGGCTTTCGAGGGCGCCGATGAGGCCCTTCCCTATGGGAGAAACTGGCTTTGCCACTACGCCGAGAGCAAGGCCATGGCGGAGCAGGCGGTCCTCAAGTGGGGCCGGGATGGTCGGGGTCGTGTCATTGCCTTGCGGCCCCACTTGATCTGGGGTCCGGGTGATCCCCATCTCCTGCCTCGAATTATTGAGCGCGCCCGGTCCGGACGACTCCGCATTATTGGCGATGGCAGCAACCGCGTTGACGTGACCCGCGTGGAAAACGCGGCGGCAGCCCATTTGCTGGCTCTGGCCGCATTGGAGCGCCCTAGTGCGGTGAACCGCGCATACTTCATCTCACAAGGTGAGCCCGTCAACCTGTGGTCCTGGGTGAATGCCGTCTTGTCGGCGGTGGGGGTGGCTCCGCTGACCCGGCGAGTTTCCTTGCGTGGCGCCTATGTGGCGGGTGCGGTGAGTGAATTTATTTGGAAGATGGGAGGGCTCAGCAGTCTGCCTCCCATGACGCGGTTTGTGGCCGTTGAACTCGCGAAGTCTCACTGGTATTCCATTGACGCCGCCCGGCGCGAGCTGGGGTATCGACCAGAGGCCTATCCCACGGAAGAGGGTCTTTCCACCTATGCGGACTGGTATTTGCGTCACCGCGGACCTGCCTGAGGTCCGCCCTTGGTTGACTTTCCGTCCAAAGAAAGTCCTCTGGGGAAATGGGACAGCGATTGGCGGGCCATTACTATTTCGATACAGAAACCTTCTACGACCAGTTGGATGGGCAAATGATCCTGCATCATCCCCGCTACTTTCTCTTCGTGGAGCGCGCCCAGCAGGCATGGATCGAGGCCATGTTGCAGGCTCCCCGCTTTGATTGGCGCAACTTTCCCGACATGTATCTGGTGGTGCGCCGTTTGGAGGCCGACTACCTGCGTCCGGTGGAGGGCGTGTGTGATCTGACAGTGGTGCTGTATCCTCATCGCTTGCGCGCTGCGACTCTCGAGATGCGGTTTGAAATCCGCAGTCCTGATCTCGAAACACTTTATTGCAAGGGCATGCGGCTGAACTGCAAGGTTGACCCCGTTCACCACCATCCCGTGATGTGGTCCGATCAGCTCAGGACCGTGGTCGAAGAGCAGTGCCGACTGGCGGCCGTGGCCCGTGTCGCGGAGGTCGATGCCTGTCGCGCTTGACACAGTTTTTGGAGCCGTGGACCGAGGGAGGTGAGCGCTGCCGGTTGACAGCGTCCTCGCGTTCTTGTGGTGTGTTGCCATGGCAGAAGCGGGCAAGTGGCGAATCGGGATCATTGGTTCAGGTGCCCTCGGGTTGTATTTTGGGATCCGTCTCGTCGCGGCTGGGCATGAGGTTACGTTTCTCGTCCGCTCAGACCATGCGGCCATTGCCGATGGCGGACTTTGTCTGCAGTTGGCGGATGGTCAGGAGGTGCGAGTGGAACGACCCCGTATTGTGACGCAGGCGTCTGAGATGGGGGAGCAGGACTGGGTAGTGGTGGCCCTCAAGACGACCCAGAACGCGGCCCTTGCAAGCCTACTGCCGCCGGTCGTCGGGCGCCGGACGCGGCTGCTGACTCTCCAGAACGGGATTGGCAATGTCGAGCAGCTGGAGGCCATTTGTGGAGGGGTCCCGATCTTGGCGGGCCTCTGTCAGATCGGTGTGAACCGCGAGGGGCCGGGCAAGGTGAGAAATTTTGTTCCTGACAATGGCTTCGTTCAGATTGGTCAGGCAGTTGAGTCTGGGGCGGAGGATATGCGCGAAGCGCTGGCGGTAGTTCTCGAAGCGGCGGGGATCCGCTCCCGGGTGACGCCCTCCCTTGGAGAGGCCCTCTGGCGTAAACTGATGTGGAATGTCCCTTTCAATGGATTGACGGTGGAGGCCGGTGGGACTGGGACCGATGTCATTTGCGCAGATCCTTCCTGGCGGGCGCGGGCGCGGGCCCTGATGGAGGAGATCCGGCTGGCGTCGGAGGCCCTTGGATTCCCCATCGAGTCCTCGTACACCGACCGCCTCCTTGAATTCACGGATAAGATTGGGGCTTACCGCCCTTCATCTGTGCTGGACTGGTTGGCCGGCCGGCCGCTGGAGATTGAGGCCATCTATGCCAAGCCATTGCGCGCGGGAACGGCGGCGGGAGTGAAGATGCCTGAGTTGGAGCGGCTGACCCGGGTTTTGGAGCGGCTGGATCACGCCCCGCGTTGAGCAATCACGACACGTTGAGGTGGCGCAGAAAGACGTAAACGATGACCCCGGTGATGGAGACATAGAGCCAAACCGGATACGTCCAGCGCGCGAGGGCGCGGTGCGAGGACCAGCGCTTGGAAGCCGCGAAAAAGAAGGTCGTGAGGACCATAGGCAAGACCACGATGGACAAAACAACGTGGGTGATCAGAATAAAAAAATAGGTCGGTCGCAGCCAGCCGGTGGTGAGAAAGCGCGTGTCTCCGTGCAGGGTATGGTGGGCGATGTAGCCGATCAAGAAAAGGCTCGAGGCAAGAAAGGCCAATAGCATGCTGAGCCCATGGGCCCGCTTGCAGCCCTTGCGGATAAAGACCAAGCCGGCCATGACGCAGGACGCGCTGAGGGCATTGAAAAAGGCGTTGGTGGCGGGCAGAAAGCTCCAGTCTTGGGTCCCGTCGCCCGCTTCCACTCCGTAAATGAGCCAGAAAAGGAAGATCACGGCGACAGCACTGATCAGGGAGATGATGGATATGGCAGTTCGGTTTGACATAAATTGGAAAGCGAAAGGGAGGCTTGATTGCTCAGGAGGTCGATTTGACGGAGAGATCGAAGGGGGCGAATATCTGCTGCCCATTGACAATCACTTGGGCCCATATCCGGTAGGATCCCGGTTGATCAAACTGCATCGTGAACTGCAGGTCCGGATTCAGCGGATCCTGCCCCTCGATGAAAGGATTGAGGGGGTGCAAGTGGGCAAATCCAGTGCCGGCACTGTCAAACGCGACGAGGTGTGCGTAGGAGTCCATGACCGGTGAAAACCGAGTTTCTCCACCAGTGATGTGCTCGACCGAGAGGCGGAAGCGCAATTCCTTGCCAGTCACCGCTTCTCCCTCTGTTTCCGGGATAAAGGTGAAGCGTAACTGCTCTTTTTTAAAGGCTTTGGACTGATCGAAAGTGGCCGGCTGGGGAGTTCCCGGTACTTCAAAGCCTGCCTGCAGGAGGGTGCGCCGGCTGTTGATGAGCGGAATAAAGTCCAGATACACGCGGTAAGGGCCCGGGTGCCGCGGGGTCATCTCAAACAGGTAGTGTCCGGCGGGACCCGCCGGCTGAGGATGGATGTGTTGATAATCATTCAGGGACGGATCGACCACGAGGGCATGGATCCGCTCGGTGTGGGAAACCGCGATCTGCTCCCACTGGATTGGTTTCCCGGTGGTCGTGAAGAGGGTCAACTTGAATAGAGATGGCTCGCCCAGTTGAGGATCTTCGAGCGGAGTCAGGTTGGCGACGATGGGAAACCGGATTTCGCCCATGTGGAAAAATTCCGTTTCCTCATAGCCGCATCCTTCAATGACCCCTTCCGCATTGACGTAGTCTCCGTAGTGAAGGAACTCGCACGGCTCAACCGGCAGGGCCCGCATACCCGCATAGACCCCAATACAGACCATCGTGATGGAGGCGATTTGGATCAGTTTTTTCATGTCTGTTTCCGACTACGCAAGCGTGGAAAAGTCAATCTTCCTTGAGTAAAACTGTTCGATCCGCTCTACTCCGAGGTGCGGGCGGCCTTGTCCTTGACGATCTGCCGCAGGAAGGCTTCCGGATTCCACATGCTTCCCGGGATGCGATAAATGATCCTCCCGGTCGGGTCCATGAGGGCTGTCGACATGGTGTGCCGGACGATCTCCTCCTCGTCCGGTTCAGCAAGGACTCCCATCTGCATCTTCAGGTCCTCCACGATGCCAGCGGGTCCTCCCAACAAATGAAAGCGGCTCGTGTCGATGCCCTTGTCGATCGCGTAGGCGGTGAAAATGCCCGGCGTGTCGAAGGCTGGATCCAGGGTAATCGATACTTGCACAAGGTCCTCCGCCAGTCCCTGCTCCTTCGCCTTCTGCTGCATGTCCACCATGCGCGCTGTCGCCGCAGGGCACATTTTCTCGTTCGCGCAGCGCGTGAAAATGAAATTCATGACCGCATACCGTCCTTTCAGCGACTCACTCAAAAAGAGGCTGCCATCGGTATCGTAGAGGGCGAATTTCGGCAGGAATTCCCCCACGCCGCGAAATACCTTGGAGCCGCGTTGCAGGGTATCCTCCCGCAACCGGTCGCCCAAGCGTGCAATCGTTCCCCGCGTCACCGCGTCGAGCGGCCAAATGGTCTGTAGCCGCTTGCCATCGCCGAAAGGAATCAGCTCTCCCCGGATGGACCTTCCCACCTCCCAGATCTGCGCATCGCCCCGACCGATGCTGGCCCACTCCCGTGGACCGCTCTCGCCGCCCATCTGTAGCTCCATGCGAAATCCTTCCCGGTCAATCGCCTGAATGATCCCTTCGACCGGTTCCCCTTCGACCCATTTTACGGTTCCAAGGAGCAAAAAGATCAGTCCCATCCATCGCATTCTGTTTATAGCGCTCTTCATTGGTATAAGTTTTTTTAATAAGCAAGGCAGCCGGAATAATGATATCTGTTATTTAGGATGTGGAGGGTCTCTACGGTTGTCAAACGCCAGTGAATGGGGAGGTTTGGGCTACTTTTCGGTCCGCCAAAGGGCGCTGGTGTGGGGGGCGCGCGAGGCAGATGAGATCCTGATGATGTACCCAAGAAATGTTTGAAGCACGAAGTGATAGCGGAGTCGAGGCGCACAACCGGTGGTTGGCCGGGTACGCGTTTCTGACGTTGGCGGCGACGCTGATATTGCTGTACGCGGGCGGGTTCACGACGACGATTGGGGCGGGGATGGTATTTCCCGATTGGCCTTTGTCGAACGGATCGCTAAACCCGCCTGGATGGACGACGGACCAAGCGATGTTGGCGGAGCATGGGCACCGTTTGATGGGGCTGAAGGTGGGGACGTTGTGCATTATTTTGTGCATTTGGATGCGGTTGCGGGAGGCGCGGATCTGGGTGCGGCGGCTGAGCTATTTGGCATTGGGGTTTGTGATTTTTCAAGGCTTGCTGGGGGGGGCGCGGGTTTTGTTGGTGGACACCAATTTGGCGAACGTGCACGGGGTAACGGCGCAGTTGTTTCTCTGTTTGTTGACGTGTGTGGCGGTGGCCAGTTCGGCATGGTGGAAGCGGTTGGAGGGGCCGGTATCGGAGGAGCAGAGCCGCTATTGGGGGCGCCTCCGGGTGATGGGCATAGCGGTCTGTGCCCTGACCATCCTGCAGTTGGTGGTGGGCTCGATTTTGCGGCATCGAGGGGCGGGACTGGCGGTGCCGTATTTTCCGCACAGCGCGCCCGATGGCAGTTTTCTGCCGGTGGCGTGGAACTGGGCGACCCAACTCAATATGGCGCACCGGTTGATGGCGGTGG
>JBEAQI010000285.1:0-4278 GCA_041163965.1 Verrucomicrobiota bacterium
TCGCGTAGTGGGATTTGGGTACCGTCTGGCGCTGCCACAAGAATATCCTCGATGGATTCGATCGTGTCCCGCAGCTCCCTCATGTAACGTACCCGTACCGGATACCGCTCACGGCCCTCAACGGTCTGCGTGATTGGCTTACCTCCAATGGCCACCTCAATGACATCCTGCACCATCTTGATTTTCACGCCGTAGCGTGCAATGGCATCCCGATCGATGTCGATTTCGAGATACGGCTTGCCGACAATTCGGTCAGCGAGCACGGCTTCGGATTTAATCGCAGGGACCTGTTTAAGGAGGGCCTCTATATCTAGGGCCACCTTTTCCAGTGTCTCCAGATCGGGTCCGTAGACTTTGAGGCCCATGGGGGCGCGCATGCCACTTTGGAGCATGACAATGCGGGCGGCTATGGGCTGCAACTTCGGCGCTGAGGTCGTTCCCGGGATAGCGGCCGCCTTCACGATTTCGTCCCAGATGTCGTCGGGACTCTTAATCTCATTACGCCACTGACGAAACGGGCGTCCGTCTTCATCCGGGATGAGCTCACCCGCCTGGTCACGTTCAAATTCCTGCGCCGACTTGTCATAGGCAAAGGTCAGGATGCGCCCATCCTCATCCGCAACGTATTCCGATTTGTAAGAAATGATGGTCTCAATCATGGAGATCGGGGCCGGATCCAGGGGGCTTTCCACACGACCCAGTTTCCCCACCGCGCTCTCAACTTCGGGAATCGCGTTAATGGCCATGTCCTGTTTGCCCAGGACATCCAACACCTCGCCAATGGACGCGTGCGGCATCGTGGTCGGCATCAGCAGATAGGATCCTTCATCGAGATCGGGCATGAACTCTTTTCCAAGCCCCGGAAAGGCATGATTCATCGTCACATACGCCTGGGACCCTTTGACCGGTTCGGGAAGCCAGCCAAACAGGCTACCCCAGCCAAGCCAGACCACAAAACCAGACAGGACAATAGTCCCGCTCATCGCGAGAAAAAGGGTTTTGACGCGCAATAACAGCGCCAGCAGACGGGCATAAAATCGTATAAATAAGTACAGAAAGCCCAATAATCCGCCCACACTGAGGAAGACAAAAAGGATATTGGTCATGTGCTGCTCAGGGCCCAGCGGTTTCCAGTCCGCTGCCAACCAGAGCGCAACGAGGATTGCGACAACGAAATTGAAACCTAAGAAAACACTTCGCTGGACCCGTTGTGGAATCTGCGGACTCAGGATATGGAAGGCAGCCGTTGCCAGGGCCAGAAGGCCCAGCCACCACGGGAACCAGGAGACAAGGACACTTCCCAGCAGCCCGAGTGAACCGATCCCAACCCAGAAGCCGATCTTCGACAGCCGGGATTTGTAACGTCCCGCAATAAACCAATGGGCAAGGGGTGGAATAATCGTCAGGGCGACGACAATGGATCCGATCAGAGCAAAGGTCTTTGTGTAGGCAAGCGGCCGAAACAATTTACCCTCAGCGGCTTCCATGGTGAAGACAGGGAGAAAACTGACGACGGTGGTTAAAACAGCCGTCACGACCGCGCTGGCGACCTCCGTGCAGGCTCGATAGACGACCTCCAGTCTGCTCTCGTCGGGAGGCGCATCGTCCAGATGCTTCAGTATGTTTTCGATCAAGACGACCCCCATGTCGACAATCGTCCCGATGGCAATGGCAATGCCGGAAAGGGCCACCACGTTGGCGTCCACTCCGAAGAGCTTCATCCCGATGAAAGAAAAGAGAACCGCCAAGGGAAGCACACCCGATATCAGGGCGGCACTTCGCAGGTGCAGGACCATAAGCACCACGACGATGATAGTGACTAGAATCTGCTGGCGGACGGCGTCCTCCAAGGTTCCCAGCGTTTCATATATGAGACCCGTGCGATCGTAGAATGGAACAATTTCCACCTGGCTGACGGTGCCGTCGTCGAGTGTCTTCTTTGGAAGCCCAGGAGAGATCTCCTCAATTTTGTCCTTTACGCGCTTGATCACAGCAAGCGGGTTTTCCCCGTATCGAGTTACCACTACACCGCCCACAGCTTCGGCCCCGGCCTTGTCAAGGGCTCCCCGTCGCAGCGCCGGACCGTATTCGATTTCGGCAATCTCATCGAGGGTGATCGGCACGTTATTACGCTGGGTGATGACCGTGTTGCGCAGGTCGTCCAGGTTTTCAATAAATCCAAGCCCGCGGATAACATACTCGACCGCGTTGATCTCAATCGTGCGCGCACCGACATCCAAATTGCTTCCCCGGACAGCATCGAAGACCTCGTGCAGAGCGATGCCATACGTGCGCAGCGCATCGGGGTCCACGTCGATCTGGTACTCTTTCACATATCCGCCGATGGAGGCGACCTCCGCCACACCGTCCACACCCTGAAGAGCGTAACGGACGTACCAATCCTGCGTGCTGCGTAGCTCATCAAGATCCCACCCTCCGGTCGGTTCCCCTTCCGGATTCATTCCCTCGAGGGTGTACCAGAAAACCTGACCAAGGGCGGTTGCATCCGGTCCGAGCTGGGGCGAGACGCCCTGGGGTAATGTTCCCGATGGGAGACTGTTGAGCTTTTCAAGAATGCGACTACGTGTCCAATAGAACTCAGCGTCGTCTTTAAATATGATGTAGATCGAGGAAAAGCCGAACATCGAGTAACTGCGGATGGTCTTCACATCGGGCAAACCAAGAAGCGCCGTTGTCATTGGATAGGTGATCTGATCTTCAATGTCCTGTGGAGACCGGCCCATCCATTCGGTAAAGACGATCTGCTGGTTCTCGCCGATATCGGGTATCGCATCCACCGGAACAGGATCGCGCGGAAGGATGTCCGACTCCCAGTCAAAGGGAGCGACACTCATGCCCCAAATCACAAGGACGGCCGTGAAGAGGATGACAACCAGCTTGTTTTCGAGGCAAAACCGGATCAACCGGTTGATGGGATTGGAAGAATTAGTGGCCATGACTGTCGTGTCCGCTTTCGGTTGCTGTCAGGGTTTCTTTGATTTCGCCGCATTTAAGCATCATCGCCCCGAAGTAGGGATTCTGGAGGGGTTCCTGAGCTTGAAGCCAGTCAGCACCTCGATCGGAGTAAACCATCGGGCAATGCATTACAATCAGCTCCCCTTCAAAGGCAGCTGGGTTGGCCTTTGCTGCGGCGATGAGGGCGTTCGACAAAGTTTCAAAATGCGGTTTGCGAAAAGCGTCTAGGGAATCTGCGGCCAGCATGTCGTGCAGTAGTGCCGGCAGTGCACCGCTGTGACCGGTGGCTTCCATAATCTCCCGGGCCTGCGCCTTGGCGGCCTCAAGGTCATCGCCAGCGAGGGCGGCCTGCATCGCAAGATAAGGCGGGATTATCTGGGCGGCGATCTCGGCCGACAAGTCAAGCATGTCCATGCCCGCATGCTGCGAGTGGTCGGACTCTTCAGAAGTTGACGTTGCGGAGCCTCCGTGGTTGTGCCCGGGCGCCGGACCTCCACCGTCCGGATTCATCATGCTGGGCTTGGCTTGTATCTGAAGAGCACTGTCAATCTTGAAGGCTCCATTTGTGACCACTCGCTCGCCCGCGTCGAGACCGGCAGCAACGATAAAATAATCCCCTGCCCGTGGTCCGAGAACAATCTCACGGCCCTCGTAAGTGGGCCGTTCAGTGTTGGGTTTTTCAACATAGACCACGGCCCGCTTTCCCGTTCGCAAAACGGCGGAAGTTGGGACAATCAGAGGCGCGGACTCAGTCGAATTCTCCACATAGCCCAGCTCCTCTGCGGGAACCAGGTCCATTCCACATACATCGCACTGCCCGGGCCCGTCCTTCACGATTTCCGGATGCATGGGGCTGATCCACTTGCCCGCGAATTCGGGTGCGTACACTTTTCCCTTCTCTGCAAGGCGGGATGCTACAACACTGCGGATAAACATACCAGGCTTGAGGCGGCCGTCCGGATTCGGCACATTCACGCGGACTGGAACCGTACGGGTCTTCGCATTTACTTCAGGGTCAATGAACGCGATACGGCCGTGAAAGGTTTTGCCCGGTATCGCTTCAACCGTGAAGGCGACATCCTGCCCGTAGCGCAGCCAAGGCAGATCGGATTCATAGGCGTCGAGATAGGCCCACAAATGTGTCAGATCGACGATTTTGAATAGGGGCTCACCGGTCTTCACATAGTCCCCTTCCTTTACGTGTTTCTGGACAACTACTCCGCCGATCGGCGCTTTCAGTTCAAAATAATCTTTTGCTTCACCGCTTTTAATAACGGCTTCAATCTGTTCCGGCAGCAGGTC
>JBEAQI010000286.1:0-4910 GCA_041163965.1 Verrucomicrobiota bacterium
GCATCCCCACCCTTGAGGAATGGAGAACCGGCACCGATCCGTTCGATCCCTACAATGGTCAATCACCCATTATCCGGATCGGCTCCGGAACCACGTGGCAGGTCCCACCCGCGACAACCTCGGAAGCATTCACTGACCTGCAGTTGAGCGATCGTCGCGGGGCACCCCTTCCGGATCATCCAATCACGGTGACCACCCGCAGTGGCGAGCCGTGCCTCATTCCCGCCGATGACCATGGGACTCCCGATGCTCCGGTGGCCACACCCGCCTCGCATTGGGAATTGCGGACCGATCCGTTCGGCAACATCCGCCTCCGCAACGGGCTGCGCTATCGCCATCACGGGCAACGCTCCGGCCGCGACGCCATCATCATCACCGCCGGCCAAACCTCCCTCACCATCGACATTGTCCTGGATGCGCCACCGGAAACCAATCCCGGGATGCCGCGTTCCCTCGCATGGAAGCGCGTGCCGAACAATCGCACCGAGATCAGTTGGTCCGGTTCACCAGACCCATCCTCGGAAATTTATTTTGAAATATACGACCGCCTGCACGGCTGGCGACTCGTGGACCGTCTGTCCACCGCCGACCTTTCGCAACCGGACCCGGTCACGGGTCGCTTCACCCACACCATCCCAAACTAACAACCATGACAATGAAAGCATCCCTCCCTCACCCTCGCTGGCTAGCCTTGATGTCTGCCCTCCTTTGCCTGGCATGGCAATTCTCCACCGCCGCGCCCCCCAATGGCACTGTTCGTATCGGCTACCGGGGGCACAATCAGGTCAATTACTCGTCTGTTCCGGATATCCCGAATTACGAGGTCATCCCGCTTGGGGATAATTTCATTCCGAAGGCCATCAATGACAACCTCATGGTCGTTGGCGTAAAGGACCACATCAAGCTGATGGTCCACCATGGCGGAAACACCCACCACCTTGCCCCCGAGCGCCGGGCACCCTACTGGGTGGACCTCAACGAGGTCGGGGTCATTGCCACCATCTACAGCCAGGCATATGGCCCCTTCGTCAGCCTCTTTTGGATGGATCCTGAAGCGGATCCCTTCACGTATGACTGGAAAGTCCATGCCCTCCCCAACATCGTCCGATACGGCCGGGCGGCATGGAATGACCTCGGTGATCTGCTCTACGAGGTCCACTCAAGTGAGGGGGATCATATCAAGCTGCCGGTACGCACCGAAGGCCACGGAAGAATCTACAACCTCTACTCTGGCGAGGATACCCAGCTCACCGAACACGTCATCACCATCGATAAAAATCACTACAATGTCGCGATTGGTCTACAGATGACCCCGCGCGACATCAACAATTATGGAGACCATGTCTGCGACTTTCTCGACGAGGAATCCTATTTTGAAAGCAACCTGATCCCGCGACGGGTCGTCCGCGAGGACCGCTATTCCGCCGTGAGCTTCAATGATCGGCTGGACTTTCTACCACACAAGATCAATGACCGGGGCACCATCATCGGAAAGCGCTCCCATGAGGAGCCGGACCTCATCATCCGAGATCAATTTGGCACGCGCGTCATCGCCCCGGATTTATCCTATCTCTACGACAACCCTGCCGACCTCAGCAATCCAGCTGACGGACTGGAGGAAATTGTAGCCGGAAAGCAGTACTGGAAACGAAACATTGAGACAGACGCCAATGGCCGTCCCACCGGTCGGCCCGCCCCGGATTTCTGGGCCGGGACCGTCGGGCAGTTGGCGCGCTTCCCCAACAGCTGGTTCAATATCACCGCCACCTGCATCAGCGCCAACGGTGCCATCGCCGGTACCGCCAACTACTACTCTTCAAAAGATCCGCATTACCGCGTCTGTGGGTGGTACCTTGCTCCCGCGGGCATCCTCACCGATTGGAACCGTGACGGCCGGATCGACCACAAGGACCGGAAAATCGCCGCGACCAGTCAGCTTTGGCGCTTCTGGGTCAACGATGACGACGATGATGGCCCTGAGGCGCGCTCCTCACGGGACGACCTGCCCGCCGCCGACAGCCCCGACCATGCCAACGATCACGTCGATGGCCTGCGTGATCTCGTCGACTTCTTCCCTCTCTTCCTCGATTTGAAGCGTTTTCTCGCCAAAAAGGATCTCAGCAAGGTACGGATCCGCTTGTCGCACGGGGACGAAGCCCTGCGCTTTGTGTACACCTCACTGACTCCACAATCGCTTCACCTGAAGCGCTCCTCCCTCATCAACACAGGGTGCGGCCCGGACTTCAATCAACCGCTCGCGCACGCGCCCTCTGAGCCGATTCCGGTCTGGGGGACGGACCTCTCGCCAGACTTTGTGCGGAAGATTGCAGTCAACGGGGGCGTCCTCCTCATGGAGGCCAGCGCCCCCACCAAGGAGCCGCTGATCATGAAATTTTACTACGAAAACAAACTGATCTTCCAGAACCGCTTCGACCTCTCCGTGGGGACCGTCCGGCAGATGATGCGCATTCTCAACCTGCGCAACGCCGATGAAAAGTTCACCGGAGCGGATACGGGCCCCTGTCCAACCGATCTGGCCCAACCGGATAACCTTCCGGATCACTGGCTCAGTGCGACCACCGGGCAGGACACTCCCCCGACCCTCATCCATCTTCATGGGTTTAACTGGAGTGGCTCCGAGATCCCCGCCGCTCACGCGGAAATCTTCAAACGCTTCTTTCAAAGCGGCTCCCCGGCCCGCTTTATCGGTGTCTCATGGTACAGCGACCAAGGCACCATTGATCTGTTTCAGACAACCTTTGACTACAATGAAAACGTGATCAACGCCCTTGTCACCGCTCCGCTCCTGCGCGCCGGCCTCGGGGCCTTCGAAGGAAGCCCCATGGCGCTCTTCAGCCATAGCCTCGGAACCCTCCTTGCCGCCTCCAGCGTCGCCGAGCATGGCCTCCCAGCTCAACAGCTCTTTCTCGTTAATTCGGCCATTCCCGCGGAGAGCATCAATGGGCGGCCCGGCCACTGGCGGCACATGGTTCACCCGACATGGAAAGGCTTCGGCGATAGCCCCAAGGACTATGCCCCGCACCTCCATGCCGCCAACTGGTCCGATCTCTTCCCGGATGGCGACTTCCGCGCCAGTCTGCGGTGGACCAACCGGCTCGCCCACCTCCCGGACCTCTGCAAGGTCATCAACTTTTATTCAAGTGGGGAGGATGTGCTCCGCCCCAGCAATGGAGACCTCCCCAGCCTCGTCGATGAGATTTGGCATCGGGAGGAAATCTGGGCCTACAATGAAATGGTCAAAGGCACCAATACACTGGCCGCAACGCTTACCGGAGACCGCCACGGGGGCTGGGGTTTCAACCGGCACTACATGCGCTGGGTTGATCCGGGTGGTCCCGCTCACCCGCCCGCCGGTGAATGGCAGCCGCTTTCAGTCGACGACGCCAACCGCATCGATCCCCTCACCACCCTCAGCGAACCCTTTTTCCTCCCTTTCGCCGGCGCGGATCCGGATTTTCCGCAATGGGGCGACGGCGACTGGCTGTACCACGAGCAGACCATCGCCAATGCACGCCTGCCTGATCCGAAGACCCTCAGCCCGCCGATCGGCCTGCTCAAAAACCGCGCCAAGATCATCGCCGAGGCCATCCCCGCCCTCTGCGACGCCACCGGCGCCACCTCCCTTCCGGATATCCCGCTCTTCCAAAACATCAACCTCGACGCAGCTTACCGCGACCCGGCCAAGTGGCCCCTGCGGGCCGACGTCGGCAAACGGCAACGGTGGTTGCACAGCGATTATCTGAATCCCGCCCTTCCGTTTGTACACCGCCTATACGAAACCTGCGTCGAATCGCTCTTCGCCTTGTGACCATGAATAAATCTGTCTTCATTCTGGCCGGCCTCTTGGCCTGCCTCACCTTGTTTGCCAATGAGCGCGTGGCGGTTACCTTCACGGTGCTCGACACCCAACAGCAACCAGTCTCGGGAGCCCTCATCGAGGCCTCCCTCCCGGGCCCGGGCAACGCCACCGCCAAGACGGGTCCGAATGGGCAGGCCACCCTTCTCCTGAGCGGGATCCATAATCTCACCGTCCAAGTCACCCACCCTGGCCACTACTCGACCGGCGGTGAAATCTGGCGCGGCGGCCAATTCCTTGACGAATCGGGTTCCCTCGCCCAACGCACCCTTCCCGCCTCCTTCGAGATCATCCTCAAGGAAATCCGCAACCCCGTGCCCCTTATCCGGCGCACCTACCGAGGCCACTTCCCGCCCCTCAGCGGACCTGTCGGCTTCGACATGGACCTCGGTGACTGGACCCAGCCCTACGGGACGGGGCGCCGGGAGGATTTGTATTTCTCCTTTCACGACATCCACGTCATGGAGCGCTCCTACGGCGCCACCCTCCAGATCTCCTTTCCCAACGAGGATGACGGGATCCGGCCCTTTCACGCCGCTCGCCCTCATTCCATGGAATTCGGCAGCGACCTCGCCCCACCCCACGTAGCGCCCCTCGACGGATACAGCCCCACCTTCGAAAAATCCATCCGCTATCAACGGGGAGATCCGCTCCAGACCGAGGATGGCGACGACCGCCGCTTTCTCGTTCGCATCCGGGCCAAAAGGGATGCCGCCGGCGCCCTCTATCAGGCCTGCTACGGCTGGATCGAGGGGGAAATCGAATTTGATCCGCGGGATACACGCGGCGTTCAGATCGCCTTCACCTACTCTCTGAACCCCGATCCATCCCCACGGGCCCGCTCTTTGGAACCATTGGCCACAACACCTTGATCAACCACGGCCCCGCTCAGCGGATCAAGCAACGCCCGGTCATGGCCGCGGGCTGTTCAATGCCCATCAACCGCAGGACGGTCGGCGCAATGTCCGCCAGACGCCCGCCCTCCATGAGGCTCAGCTCTGCGCAATCTTTTCCATATACCACCAATTCCACC
>JBEAQI010000287.1:0-6883 GCA_041163965.1 Verrucomicrobiota bacterium
GTGATGTTTTGTTGAGCGGCGGGGATCCGTTGCTGTTATCTGATCAGAAGTTGGATTATTTATTGGGGCGGTTGCGGCAGATAGAGCATGTTGAGTTCATCCGGATCGGGAGTCGCGTTCCGGTATTTTTGCCGCAGCGGGTGACTCCCGGGTTGCAGGAGGTGTTGCGGCGTCATGGGCCGGTTTGGATGAGCCTGCATGTGAACCACCCTCGCGAGTGCACGGAAGAGTTATACGGAGCGACGGAGAGATTGTCGATGGCGGGAGTTCCCTTGGGCAACCAGAGCGTGTTGTTGCGTGGGGTGAACGATGACGCGCGGGTGATGACCTCGTTGGTGCACCGATTGTTGATGATGCGCGTGCGGCCTTATTATTTGTATCAATGCGATCTAATAACGGGGAGCCGGCACCTGCGGGCGGAGGTGAGCAAGGGTATCGAGATTATCCGGGCTCTTCGCGGACATTCAACCGGTTACGCGGTGCCGCAGTTTGTGATAGATGCCCCCGGAGGAGGTGGGAAGATCCCCATCAATCCCGAGTATGTTCAAGCGATTACCGACGAGGAAGTGGTGATGCGCAATTTTGAGGGCAAGGAGTACCGGTATCCACTTGTGCCGGGGATGGAAGTGAAGGCGCCCGAGTGGGAGCCTGAGGTGGTTTTATTATAGAACGGTCAGGCGAGGTCCATCCAGTAGATTTCCGAGTTGCGTCCCGTGCGGGCGAGCGTGTCTCGCAATGCTTTGGGCAGGTCGCGCGGTTCCCCCGGTTTGAATCCGCAGGTATCCTTAAAGAAGGGGGCGGCCTGGGTGGTGAGGGCGAAGAGGCGCCGCCGACCTGACTCCCGTGTGTGGGTGATGGCAAACTCGACCATGGCCTTACCGATTCGGCGGCCTCTGTAAGCGGGGTGCACGGCGACAGAGCCCAACTCGCTGACGCGGGTACGCGGAAAGTCGGCGATACGGAAGCACCCGATGATGGACTCATCGATTTCGTAGACAAAATAATCAGCGATATCGGCGTCGATACTGGCGCGTGATCGCGCCCGGAGGCTTTCATCCCGAACGGAGCCGCGGGTAAGGGTGTAGATGGCGCCGACATCCTTGCGGCGTGCGCGGCGGATTTGCGAATAGGGATTGGAATGAATCATCGAGCCGATGCCGACCTTTGAGAAGATTTCCTTGAGCAGGCCATCCGGGATGCGGCAGTCGATGATGTGGGCGCGCGGGGTTCCGGCCTCGACGGTCTGGACGGCGTAAATGGCCTTGGAGCGGACGGCCTCGTCGATGAGCAAAGGGTCGGAATCAAGGACTTTGCGGACTTCGGCGACATCCGCGTTGAGGCGGAGGGCGCCCTTGTAGGTAAGCCCTGGGTAGGGCATGAGGTAGATCAGCTTGGAAGCCTTGAGGGCCACCGCGAGCTCGGAGGCCAGTTGATCGGAGTTGAGGCGCCGTTCCGAGCCATCCTTGTTAAAGGCCACCGGCCCAATCACCGGAACAATTTCCTGCTGCATGAGCTGGGTGAGGGTCGCCGCATCGACACGCTCCACTTTGCCGCTGAAGAGCTGATTTTCCCCTTTAATGATACCTCGGTCGGTGGCCCGGATGACATTGGCACGGGCGCAGGTGAGGCCGTTCTGGGTCAAGCCCCGCTCAATGAGGTGCCCGACCTGTCCGGCGGCTTCAATAGCGAGGGCGAGGGTCGCGTGATCCGTCGGACCCAAGCCGCGCGGCTCCGTGACCTTGATGTGGCGTTCCCGGGCGAGTTGCTGGATCTGCGCCCCAATGCCGAAAACAATGACCAACCGGATCCCCAGATTGCGCAGCACCGCCAGATCCAGCATCAGGTTGTGGATCGTCTCCGTTTCCATGACGGCCCCGTCAAGGGCGATGACAAAGGTGTGGTGGCGCCAGACGGGCACGTACTTCAAAATGCCCCTCAGGTCTGCGGGATTGAGCTCCCGGTCGTTCTCGCGTCCATCCGTCTTCATGCTCTCCTCCCTACTGATTCCCCTTTTACTTTCAAGGTTCCTTTACGCGTGGCCGGCGGATTGTTCGGAGCGATCAGACGCGGATTCCGGTGGAGCGCGCGGTCTTTCTGACCGCCAGAATCGACTTCTGAGGCATGGAGGGTGGCTGCCCCGTCAGGGCCGGGAGGTCCTGATGGGGCCAGTCGAGGCATCTTCGCAAGGAATGCCCCCGCTTTTTGCGGGGGACCTTTTGCAATTGCGGTCAGGAAGGATGGCCTCACCATCCTGAGGTTGATGAAGAGGCGGATAGAGGGCGACGCGATGATGGAGGTGGGGCTATCGGCCCTGCCCGGGGCCATTACCGAAGCCATCGAAGCCTTCTCTGTTCACTTGGAGTTGGAGGAGGGGCACTCCCTGCATACGGTGGAGGCCTATCAGCGCGATTTGATCCAGTGCGGTGCTCATCTGGCCGCGACCTTTGGGACGGGTGACTGGGCGGCTGTGAGAGGTGAGGAGGTTGCGGCGTGGTTGCGGCTATTGGCCCAATCTGCCTACCGGGCGACCTCGGTGGCGAGGAAGCTGAGTGCGGTCAAGCACTTCGCGCGGTTCATGGTGGCAGAAAAACGACTGAGCAAAGATTTTACCGAATTGCTGGAGGGCCCCAAGCTCCGTCGAAGTTTGCCGGGGACCCTGACGCCGGAGGAGATCGAGCGGCTCATGGAGGCTCCAGGGCGCCATTCGGCGCAGGGATTGCGCGACCGCGCCATCCTTGAGCTGATGTACAGCAGCGGGCTCCGCATAACGGAACTTTGCCAGCTCAATCTGCAGGACCTTGACGAGGAGGATGGCTTTGTACGGGTGACCGCTGGCAAACGCGGCAAGGACCGATTGGTTCCGGTGGGCAGGGAGGCCCTCGAAGCGGTGCGTGCCTACCTGACGGCCGGCCGACCGTCCCTCGTCAAGCCGGGGACCGGAAGCGCTCTCTTTCTGAGCCAACGTGGGCAAGCCCTTTCGCGCAAAACGGTCTGGTATTGGATTCGCGAGTACGCTCTGTTGGCAGGGATTGAAAAGCCAGTCAAGCCCCACTTGCTGCGCCATTCCTTCGCGACCCATTTGTTGAGCAATGGTGCGGACCTGCGTGCCATTCAGGAAATGCTCGGTCATGCCGATATCGCGACCACCGAGATCTACACGCGTGTCGACAGCGATCGCCTGTTGGCGGCGCACCACGAGTTTCATCCCCGCAACCGCGATTGATCCAGCTCTCGAGGGCGGAGCCCATATGGGCCTTGCGGCCGGTCTGTGGGAAGCGGGATACCTTCAGAACACTTGTCATTTGAGATGGCAGGCTGTCATTCTTACGATCGCGAAAGACCCTGAAGTGTTTTTTGTCGGTATTGCCAATGGCATCGAAGCGAGCGCCGTCGGAATCGAATGCAGACTGAAAATATTCGACTCCTCTGTCGATTGGCTGCCTACTCGACGTCCACTGTTGCTTGTTCAGGATAAAATACCGATACGTAAAATTGTGACTGAATTGAATGGCTCCAACCCGAGCAAGGGCGTTTTTGGTTAGTCCAAGTGGATGATTTTCACTTTAGCAGTTCCTTTGGATGGACAATATGGAAGGCGATGGGGGAGTTGCAGGTGAGCGCCGGAAACGGAGGCACTCAGTCGATAGCACCCGAGGAGTCTCTGTTATTATTTTAAGCGGTCTTTTTCCCGACAAAGCAAGTTGAGAAAAGGAGAGAGCTGTTTACCCTCGGCAATTCTTAGTAATTGGTTTATTCCCACGATGGGCCATCTTTTTCCAAATCCTGTCAAAACATCATGCTGAGAAAAAAATACCCTAGAAGCGTAATGGAATCCGACTACGGGATAGGAATTCCTTTATTCTGGGGTCTATCCATCGTCCTGCCATTTCAAGGACCCGAGGAGTTTACATTGGCGGCGGAGAGGCTTGGTTCGGGGAATCGTCCGCCTCTAGCGACTTGTCCTTGGGAGGCGTCGCGGCTCGAACTGTATTTTAGTGTGGCCCTCACCCTGTCCGAGCAAGGAAATCCGTGAATTGGTTGTTGTTGGCAGTGTTGATGGACACCCTGTTTGGCCAGGCGTTTAAGTTTGGTCAAAGACGCGGCTTTGCCGCCCCGTGGGTTGTCGGTGCCAGCTATCTGAGCCTAGGGGTGTGTTTGTCCGTGTTCCTGATCGTGCGGGACACGCCCGTGCCGCCTGCTTCGGTTTGGTTAATGGGGGTTTCGATGGGGGCCTTGTTTCTGCCCTCCATGCTTATTTTTAACCACGCGTTGCGGCGGGCTCCGGTGGGCATGGTCGTTACGACCTTCCGAATGGGTATCGTGCTCCCCATGATTATCGGGGTGGCCATCTGGAATGAGACCCTTTCGTTGGCGCAGGGAATGGGAGTGGGGTTGTCGATGTTCGCGCTGGTGTTGATGACGCGGGGCAAAGCTGCCACGTCATGGCTTCCAGCCCGCGATCTGGTCGGGCTCCTCCTGCTCCTGTTCGGGATGCAGGGCATTTGCTACACGATGATGCGAGCGGTGCAGTACTGGGGATTGGGGGATCATCAGGTTTCCATTCTGGCGATTGTCGGTTTGACAGCGGGGATACTCGGGTTTGGATACGCTGCCTTTTTTGGGGGGCCAAGCCAGCGGGTGGCGGTTCTTTTTGGCGGGTTGATCGGGGCCTACAATTCCATCACGCTTCCCGTTATCTTTACGGCGCTGAGCTATCTTCCGGGGACCCAATACTTTCCCTTGGCCGCCTGTGGCGCCGTTATTCTGGACAACCTATGCGCGCACTTCGTGTGGCGCGAACGGCTTACTGCCGTGAATACGGTGGGCGTCATTACGGCCTTGCTTTCCCTTGTTCTCATTATCGAATAAAGCCCCAGCCGCTTAGGGCTTTCAATTGGGCATAGGCTCGCTTAATGACGTGGCTGGAGTTCAGGCGAGGGAGAATCCCTGATGGCGGATGGGTAATTGGCGGATGCGCTCCCCTGTGGCTTGAAAGACGGCGTTGCAGAGGGCGGGGGCGAGTGGGGGTAAGGCCGGTTCGCCCAAGCCGGTGGGGGAATGGCCTGAATCGATGAAATGGGTCTCGATGGGCGGGGTAGAGCCAATGCGCAGCAGCGGATAGTCGTGGAAATTGGATTGTTCGATCCGGCCCTCTTCAAAGGTGATCTCGCTGGAGTCGATCATGGTGAGGGCGTCAATGATACTCCCCTCCACTTGGTTTTCGGCACCGCTGAGATTGACGATCAGGCCGACATCACCGACGACGACAACGCGGTCAATGGTGATGCGCTTGCTTGAGTCGACGCGGAGGTCGACCACTTCGGCGAAATGGCCGGCGTGGCTGTAATAGAAGGCAAGGCCGCGGCCTGAACCGGCGGAGAGCGGTTCACCCCAGTTGCCGATTTCCGCGGCACGGCGAATAACGGCGCTGGCCCGATCCGGGTCGACTCCGCCAGCCTTGGCTTCGGGGCGGCGGAAGAGGTCCAAGAGGAAGTCGAGGTGGTCGATGCCCATGGCGCATGAAATTTCGTGGAGCATGGACTGCGTGACCCATGCGAGGGTGCAGGATCCCGGCGCCCGCCACCAACCGCAGGGGATCCGGGTGGGAATGAGCCATTCTTCGACGCGACAGTTCGGCAGGGCCGGATAGGGAAAAACATCCCTATTCATGCCCGAGCCCCGTACGGCCTTTTCGGGAGTGGCAGGGGTGCTGAATCCCACGGCCCGATGGAGGACAGAGGAGAGGTCGCCGGAGGGCGAGAGGGTGGCGCGGATGCGGTGGAAGCCGCCGGCGCGGAGAAAGTCATGGGCGATATCTTGTTCACGGGTCCAGACCAGCTTGATGGGATGGCCAGTGCGCATGGCAATAAGAGCGGCTTCGGCGGCGTAGTCATTGAGGAGGCGCCGGCCAAATCCGCCGCCGATTCGTTTCTGGTGGACCCGGATCCGGCTTTGCGGAATGCCGCAGATGTTGGCGACCAAGGGAGCGACGGCTTGCGGGGTTTGGCTGGGTGCCCAAATTTCCATGAGGTCATCATGGAACCATGCGGTGCAGTTCTGCGGTTCCATGTTGGCATGCGAGCCGAAGCAAAAGGTGTAGGTTGAATCGATCACGGTGGCGGCCTCGGCCTCGGCTTTGGCGAGGTCTCCGGACTCCCGCAGGACGGTTCCGGGGGCTGCGAGCCATTCGGCGGAGCGGGCTTTGTAATCGGTCCAGCTTTCGGAGGAGGCGTCGCTGAGGTCCCATTCCACTTCAACCTGCTTCAATGCTTGGAAGCAGTCCCATGTGGTTTTCCCGATGATGGCTACTCCTGGCAGAACCCCTTCCGGTTGGCCATTGCCTTCCAACACGAAGGCCGACTCAATTCCGGGCAGAGCAAGGATCTCGTCCACATTCGCCTTGACCACTTTTCCGCCGATATGCGGGCATTTCATAAACACGGCATGCCGCATGTCTGGCAGGTCTTGATCCAACCCGAAGAGCGCTTGTCCGGTGACGATGGCCCGGTTGTCGACGCCCCCGATACGCTTTCCAAGCAGCGCATAGGCAGAGCGCGGTTTCAGGGGGAGGGAGTCTGGTTGCGGCAGGGGAAGGCGGGAAGCGGCCATGGCGAGTTCACCGTAGGTGAGGCGGTCGCCGGTGGTCCTATTCCGGACTGTTCCTGCCTCGGTGAAGCAGTCTTCCGGGCGCGCTTTCCAGTTTTCGGCGGCGGCGGCGAGGAGTAGAACTTTGGCGGTTGCGGCGGCTTTGCGCAGGGGATTCCACATGGCTGGCGTGGCGCGCGATCCGCCGGCGGCCTGCCGGCCAAATTTATCGCGGTCGATGGCCGATTGCGCGACCTCTACTTTTTCCCACGGCACGTCCAGTTCCTCAGCGAGGATC
>JBEAQI010000288.1:0-7811 GCA_041163965.1 Verrucomicrobiota bacterium
TCTCCTGACATTCATTGTCACCGCCTTCCTCACCGAGGCCACCGCCAAAATCAAATACTACGGCCTCTTCCATAACCGCGACGACCTCCGCACCGATGCCTACTCCGCCCTGGAGATCGCCCTGGGCACCGTCAACCAGTACCGCGAGATTGAAGGCGCCCTCTGGGGCCCGGATCAGGGCTGGGGAACGGCCTTGGAAGACTTTGAATTCGAACCGCGCCACGCCACCCACGTTACCGTCACCTTCCAAGACGAAAGCGCCAAATTCGCCCTGCAAGCCCTCGAGACCGATGTCCTCCTCGTCCTGTTTGAGGTCCTTGGGTTCTCCCTCCCGGATCGGGAAGCCCTCACCGATGGCCTCTTGGACTGGATGGATACGGATGATGACCGCCGCCTCAACGGGTTCGACGGGGATGATTACGAGGATTTCGACCCGCCCCTCAAGCCGGCCAACGGGCCCATTCAGTCGTGGGACGAATTCCGCCTCATCGAGCCCTTCCGCGAGCTCTTTTTTGAAGAAAGCGGTCTGCCCCTGCCGGTATGGAACCAATTCGTCGAGGCAGTTTCCCTCCACCGGCCCTCCGGCCAGCCCAATATCAATCAGGCTTCCCCCACCGTTCTCGCGGTCCTTGAGGAAATGGGCCATATCAACGCCCGTTCGCTTGAGGCCTACCGCCATGGAGCGGACGGTGAACCGGGCACCGGGGATGAGCGGCTCCTGCGCACTGCCGACGGGGCCGCCGGCATTCAGGACGCCGCCGGCATCAGCACCTCCATCGAATTGCTGCGCGTCAAGGTAGAGGCCAGCCGGGGAGATGCCCGATTCCAGATTGATGCCCTCGTCACATGGGCAGGGTCAGACGCCTCCGCCGCCAAGGCCAGATCACCGGAGACCACCGCCCGCGCCAGCGATCCCATCGACTCCAATGACGACTCCGCCAAAGGCCGCCTCCAACGGGGGAAAGGCTCCGCCCGCACCGCCCCCGCTCTCTCCGCAGACCTGGGATACCCATTCCGTTTTGTCCGCATCTCCGAGAATCGTAAATTTTGATCGACACCCTTTTTCCGCTAACGGTTTAATTTTCCTTTCCCGCACATGAGCGCCTTCACGCAAAAATTGTCCAGTTATCTGGATCAACTCCGCCAACGACTGCCCGACCGGCAGGCCGCTCTTGTTCCAAGCCATGTCTTTTTCTGTCGCCAGGTGGACCTCCCGGAAAAACTTGGCCGGGAAGAAACCTACGCCTTTCTCGAGCTTTTCCTCGAAGCAAATGCGCCCTTTCCCGTGGATCAGTTGGCATGGGGATACCTCGGCGACCCGCGCAGCCACTTCGCCTTTCTTTATGCCACCCCGCGCAGCCGCCTCAAAGCACTGGGCTTTGACCTCGCTGGCCCGGCAGTGCAGATTTTCCCTGGCTTTGTCAGCCTCTTCGGGCCAACTGCCGACCAGGCCACGATCCGCTTTGTCTCGCAAAATGGAGTTCTTTCCGCCATCCACCTAGAACCGCTCAACCCGGTTCCTTCCAAAGTGATTTCCTTCCCCATTGAGGAGGAACTGCTTACCGACGAGGTCCTCCTCAAGGCACGGGATGGATCCCTGCAAGAGCATCCGGAATCAGACCTTCAAGTCGAACCGGGTCTCTGGCTCGGAGAGGGCATTGAACTCACGGCCGACCTGAAGCCGCGATTCGCCTTGCGCCACCTCTCCGCCTCCACGCCCCTGCCATCGCTCCTCAACGCCCCCAGTTTGTCCGACGAAACGCTGTGGGCCGCCGATTTGCGGGACGATGCCTTCGCAAAAAAAGAGAGCCAGACCCGCCTCCGCAGCCAATGGGTCTGGAAAAGCCTCCGCGCCGCTGTCGCCACCGCCCTCTTTCTCCTTTTCGGTCAGCTTGTCTCCCTCCTCCTCGCCACCTACGACGGCTTCGTCGAGAAAGATCTCGCCGACCTCGAGCCAAAGGCCACCCGGATCGAAAACAAATTGACCCTCGCCGATCGGCTTACCCGATCCACCAAGGAAGACATCCGGCCCTTCCTGCTCATGGAGGCCATCAACCCGCAACGGCCAGCCGCCATCTACTACAACGACGTCCGCTCGCGTTCCTTCAATATGCTCGAAATTGAAGGCCAGTCGGTCCAAGGTGTCAGCCCCGTCAACGCCTTCGCCGACGCCATCGAAAAAATCCCCGGTGTTGAATCAGTTGTGAATAATTCGCGAACGCGAAACAACCAGACGAGTTTCGAGTTCATAATTACATTCAAGGATCTTCCCAACGAACCAGAGGGCGGCTTCGTCCTCCCGAATCCTGACGAACCGGAGGCCGCCTCGGACTAACATATGCTCGCGCGCCAGATATTCAACGCCCTCACCCTGCGGGAACGCTTTCTTGTGGCTCTGATCACATGGGTCCTCCTCATGGTCTGGTTGCTCGGCTTCATTGATACCGTCAAAATGCGCTACCATGACCTCCGACTGGACCTCGCCTTGCGGGACAGTTACGAGGCCACCCTTGCTCAGTCCGCCGACGCGGAACTGTTGTTGGATTCCGCCCGCCAAGGACTTGATGGCAGCAAAACCTTCTCCTCCGCCCAATTGGTCGGAAAACTCGATTCGCTCGCCCGCGAAAACAAAGTGTCGAGTTTCGACATCAGCACCCCGAGCACCCAGGAAACCCAGCTCTTTAGCTTCCATAGTGTCCGGTTCTCCATCAAACAGGCCCAGATTGCCGACCTCATCCGCTTCGATCTGGCCGTGAAACAATTTTCTCCCTACATCGCCTTGAGCGATTTCCAACTCTCCGCCAGCAAACGCGATCCTCGATACCTCGACGCGGTGTTTGAGCTGCTTTCCTTCGAACTTAAAGAAGACGCCCTCAATGATGAATAATCGTCCCCTCCAGTCGCTTTTATGCCTCCTCACCGCCCTGGCCTTTCTGCCGGATCTTTCCGCACAGTCCGCCCCGGCCGCGCAACCGCCCGCCGCACCGCCGGCCATGCCGGATTTTGTCCCTCCTCCGCCGCCCAACTTTGCGCCGCCTCCGGGCCTTCCGCAAACCCTGCCTGGGGTTCGCTCCGCCCTCCCCGAGGATACTTCCGCCAACCGCTCCCCCCGGCCATCCGCCTTTCGCGCCACGTCCCCCCTCGTGGAAGAGGACGATCCCGCGATGCGGGAAATGGTCGGCCTGATCCGTATCCCGGAAATGGGCACCAATGAAGTCTTGGAAATGTTGGAGAATTTTACCCGCAAACCGATTCTTCGACAACAGACCCTCCCGACCGTGAAGATCACCTTCTTCAGCCAAGATCCGCTCACGCGGGGCGAAGCCATTCAGGCCATCGAAAGCCTTCTGGCCTTGAACGGGATCGCCATCACCACCCTTGGGGACAAATTCCTCAAGGCGGTCCCCTCCACGATCATCAACAGCCAAGTTCCCCGAGTCTGGGAGGGTTCCACCATTGGCGCACAGCCCAGTCAGACCATTTACGAAAAGGTCTTTGAGCTGGACTTTCTCACCACCGACGAAGCCAGCGTGCTCATCCAGCCCCTCATGACCCAAGGCATGCCGGTGGCCTTTGACAAAAGCAACCTTGTCATGGTCACGGATTCGCTGATCAACCTGCAGCGGATAGAACGGCTCCTCCCGCTGCTCGACAAACCAGCCCCGCTAAGAACCGAAATGCTCTTCTTCGAACTGCAGAATATCGAAGCGGAAGAGGTCGTTCGACGCGTCCAACAGCTCGTTGAAGGGCCGCTGCGCCGCCAACTGCAAAACAATACCTCCATTGAGGGAGACCGCCGCACCAACCAGATCATTATTTTCACCCACCGCTCCAACGTCGAGCTGCTTACCAATCTCATTGACCGTCTTGATATCGACGTCGCTCCCACCACCGCCACCAAGGTCTACTCGATCCGCTATGCCGACGCCACCGAACTGGTGGATATCATCGATCAAATCGTCTCCGGCCAACGGGAGGTGCGACAAGAGACCTCGGGCTCCGACGCCGCCGCCCAAGCCGCTGCCGCGGCACGTCAACGGGCCGCCCAGATGCGGACCATAAATAATGCCAGTGCCGCCGCCCGCTCCGAGGCCAGCAACCTTCAGTTTTCCGACTTCCTCACCATTGTCCCGGACGAGCGCGCCAATACCATTGTCGCCTCCGGAACTCAGAACGACCTCAACTATCTGGAAAAACTGATCTCCGAGATCGACACCCTGCTTGCCCAAGTGCGTATCGAAGTGGTCATTACGGATGTCCAACTCAGCGAAAACGACAACCGGGGCATCGACTCCTTCGGCTTTGACTACAGCGGAACCGGATTCAATGTCGACCTGGACAATCCAGGGTCGCAGTGGACTGCCAGCCCGGGCACCTTTTATGGGGTCTCCAGCGGATTCTCATGGGGACCCGACGAAGCTTTTGGCCTCGAAGTGGTCCTAAACACCGCCGCCTCCAAATCCAACATTAATGTCCTCTCCGCCCCCACCATCGTCACCACTCACAACAAAGAGGCCACCGTCTCGGTGGGAGAAGAGCGGCCGGTTATCACCTCCATCACCACCACCGACACCACTGGCATTAGCAGCGGTGCCGTGGACCGCTCACAGGTGCAGTACCGGGATATCAAACTGGAGCTCAAAGTCACTCCGCTCATCGGTTCGGACGGCACCGTCCAAATGGAAATCGAACAACAGGTGCAGGACCTTGGAGAACCGGTCATCGTCAATGGCAACGAACAACCGGTCATTATTTCACGCTCCGCGGTCTCCTATGTCAGCGTGCGCAACGGTGGCTTGATCGCCCTCGGCGGACTGCAGCGCCTCTCCACCAACCGCTCGCGTGGCAAAATGGCCATCCTAGGACGCATCCCAGTCCTCGGCAACCTCTTCTCGAGCAACAACACGGAATCGGTGCGCACAGAGTTGCTCATCTTTATCCGTCCCACCATCATTCGCGATGCCGAGGCCGCCAATCAGGATGCCAACAAGCTCATCGACATTCTGGAAGGATCCGATGACCTGCGCGATTATTTGGATAAGGGAACCTTCCGGGATCAGGACGAACCTGAGAAGAAGGGCTTCTCCATCCCGGGTCTCTAACCGGCCGCCCGCGCCATGACCTTGCCACGCCAGACCCTGCTCTTGATCTGCCTCGCCGGTGGGTGCCTTGCCAGCGCCAACGAGCAGGTCTACAGCATCGTCGGCGATTCGCCTTTTATCCCACCGGACTTCAATCCTCCCAACCCGAACACCACCGTGCGCCCCTCCCCGCAGCAGGCCGCGCAATACAGCTACCGCGGTGTTTATCAGCTCGGCGAGACGCTCTTCTTCAACATTTTCAATGTCGCGGAAAACAAGTCGCAATGGATCCGTGAGGACACCGCTGACGGCAGTGACATCCGTGTAATGGGATACGACCTTGAGGGTGACGAGCTTGAGGTCGAGATCAGTGGCCAGCTCCTCAACCTTTCCATGGTCAAACCGAGCAACCAACCCATTCCCGTTCAGACGCAAACCCCTCAACGACCCGCCGCCGCCTCGCCACCGGTCCCCACCCCAGCCGCCGTCAATCCCTCCAAGCCCACCGATGAGCGCCCCGTGAGGCGCCGCGTCATCCGCCCGACCACTCGTCCCGCCACCACCAGCACGCCGGAAAGACGTCCGGTCGTCGGACAATAAGCCGAATCCGCCATGGAAACATCAATCAGCGAGCCCATCTCCTACCTGAAATCCCTCGAACCGGATCAACGGCAACTGCTGCAGGATACCCCACGGCAAAACCGTCTGCCATTGCTCTCGCAAATGATGCGCCTCACGGAATCGGAGACGCTCACCGAACTGGCCAAGTTGGCCAATCTGAAAGTGCGTGAAGAATTTGAACTGCCGGAGGACGCCACCGAGTTGCTGCCCCTGCGCATGATGCACGAGTACCAGTGCCTCCCAATTCTCTCCGACGAGCCACCGCAGGGCGTCCTTCGACTGGTCACAGTCTGGCCGCCGTCCCCGGAAATGTCGGAATGGGTCCTCGCCGTCAGCGGCAAACAGCCGGTCTGGTACCTTGGACCGGTCAATCGTATCAGCGACACCATTACGCAGCGCTACGGCGTCGGCGCGGACTCACTTTCGGATTCCGACATCGCCACCGAGGACTCGGGTCGCCTCGAGGAGGTCGAAGAGGATGAAAACGCCGCCCTCATCCGTTTTGTAAACGAGGTCATCGCCAAGGCCATCGATGACCGGGCCACCGATATTCACTTTGAACCGCTCAAGGAATCGCTCCAAATTCGGTATCGCATCGACGGGGAATTGGTCCCGATCCGTGTCCCCGACAACCTGATCCGCTTCCAAGGGGCCATCATTTCGCGGCTCAAGATCATGGCCAAGCTGAACATCTCGGAAAAGCGGCGCCCGCAGGACGGACGCATCGTTTTTAAGGGCAAGGGCAATGAGCTGGATATCCGTATCTCCACCATGCCCACCATGTATGGGGAATCGGTCTCCCTGCGTCTCCTTAACCAGAAGAATCAGCCGCTTTCCATGGATGAGCTGGGCATGCTCAAGACGGACCAAAAACGAATCAAGCGTGTCCTCGATTTGCCGTACGGCATCATCCTGGTCACCGGCCCAACGGGTTCCGGCAAATCAACCTCCCTCACCGCTTTCATTCGGCAGATCAACTCCCCGGGCCGTCGTATCATCACGGTCGAGGATCCGGTTGAATATGAGGTCGACGGGGTCAACCAGACGCAGGTCCACAGCGAGATTGGGTTTACGTTCGCCAGCGCCCTGCGCCATATCCTGCGCCAGGATCCGGACGTTATCATGGTCGGTGAAATCCGGGATTCGGAAACCGCGGATATCGCCATCCGGGCCGCCCTCACGGGTCACCTCGTTCTCAGCACCCTCCATACCAATGACGCGCCGGGCGCCCTGACCCGCCTCATCGACATGGAGATCGAACCCTTCCTGATCGCCTCCGCCGTAGAAATGATTCTCGCCCAGCGACTTGTCCGCCGCCTCTGCCCAAAATGCGCCACGCCCGCCAATTACTCCCCAAATTACCTGCGGGAATGTCTCGACGCGCTCAATCTGGAGCCCACCGCGGAACGGCTTCAGGCGCGCATCCTGGAACCTGTCGGATGTGAGGCGTGTCGCGGCCTCGGGTACCGGGGCCGGGTCGGGATCTTTGAAATCCTCCGCGTCGACGATTCCATTCACGAGCTCATTGTCCACAAAAGCTCAGCCCGGGACATCCGTACCGAAGCCCTCAAATACGGAATGACCACCCTGCAAATGAGTGGATGGGATCAGCTCGCTCTTGGTCGGACTTCCCTCAACGAGATCATGCGCTACAGCACCGGCGACGATGCCGCGGATTGACCATGCCCCGATTCTCCTACAAGGCCATTGACGCCACAGGCCGCTCTGTCTCGGGCGAAACGGAATCCCCCGATCGCAAGCGCCTCCTCGAGCACCTGCGACAAAAAGGCCTCCGCCCCGTCTCCCTCGAGATGCTCGGCGAACAGATCTCTGATGATGAGGCCATTGAACAAAGTGACTTCTTCGGTGAGAGCAAATCGCGTAAGGGCCGGGCTGTCCTCAGGCGCTCGGGAAGCGCCATTGCCTTGGAATTTCTCAAACGGCTCCTCGTCCTGCTGTCCTCCGGCATGTCCCTCGGGGACACCGTTAGCCTTCTCAGTCGCCGCCTCAGCGACCCGCAGATGGTCGACCTCTGTGACTCGCTTTGGCGAAAACTGAGCGAGGGCCAGACCCTCGCCTCGGCCATGCGCTCGCACGAAAAAATCTTCC
>JBEAQI010000289.1:0-14447 GCA_041163965.1 Verrucomicrobiota bacterium
ACCAGCACGTCTGGCGACCGGGTCCGGCGCGGGGAGAAGTTGGGCCGCAATCGCTCCCTCATAAACTCCAGCCGGGGAACGGCCGAGACGCGCCATTCGGCAACCGTCAATCCGGCGGAAACCAATTCTTTCAGCGGAGTGGCCTCGCGCATTTCAACGGGGATGACGGCCGACACCGCGTGCCCCGCATAGAGGGCCTTCATGGCCAACCCATGCCAGAGGTACTCGCTGCCGGCCCATGGATACCCGCGCATGCTCGATATGATCGTCAATCGCACCGTGTTTCTCTTCTTTCGGGGCTCGTCTCCATGAAAACCGGCTTCAAATATCGGGCCGGAACCCCGCCCCAAACCTCTCCCTCGGGGACATCCCGGCGGACCACCGCCGCCGCCGCAATGACCGCGTTGTCACCGATCGTCACCCCAGGAAGGATGACGGCCCTTGCCCCAACCCAGACCCGTCTTCCGATATGCACGTCAGCACCAGTGTACCCCTGTTCCATGATCGATTGGTCAGGCCGCCTGGTATTATGATTCGCCGTGATCACATACGCTCCTGCTCCGATGAGGGTGTCACTCCCGATTCTCAGATCGTGCAGGGAACCGAGGTAAACGTGTGGACCGAGGTAACAGCGGGAACCAATTTGAATCCGTCCCTCGCAGCTCCCCGTACGCCCCATCCAGAGAATGGCCCCGCGGTCAATGGCCACCGCCTCCGCAATCGCTAATCGTCCACTAAGGGGACCTTCACAGCGAACCTGTACGGTCCGGTCAATGTAGTTGCCCCGGAGCCTCTCGGATATCAGCCACTTCCACGAATTTAGCCCCCTCAGGACATCCGGCCGGGGGGACTCGCACCAGATCATTCGCCACCACAGCAGGAGGGTTGCCGCCCCAGGCCACCGCCTATGCTTCGCGTACGTCATCAAATTCGCCTCGCCCGGTCTGCGCCTACCAACTCAATCAACTTTTCGTGGATGCGCGCGGTGTTGCGCCCAGCCTCCATGTGGGTCTCATAAAATCGACGTCCGGCCCGAATGCAGCGTTCCTGCTCGGCAGAATCTTCCGCAAGGGCGGAGCAGGCAGCGAGAACCGCTTCGGGAGCGGGATCCGTTACCACCACCGCAAAATGCTCCACCATGGCACGTCGGACCGCCGTGCACCCGGATGGGCCCCAAATCAGGACCGGACGGTCGTATTGGAAGTATTCAGCCAACTTGGACTTGAAACTGGTCCGCTCAATCAGCTCAGCCTCTAACTGGAATCCCATCACCACGAGCAGAATGTCGGCCTCTTGAAGAAACCGCCTCAAGCCCTCCTCATCGAGAAAACCGCAGTAAATAGCACGCCTCGACAACCAACCGGCCTCCGCCTCGGTCCACGATGCCCCACTTCCAGAAATCCGCAAACGATGCTGGCCATCACCCGCAAAGACCTGGGCCAGCCGAGCCAACATCGGGCCATACCACTGCCCAAGATTACCGGAAAATCCCAGGGTGATCGGACGCGCGCCTTCGTGCCTGTAACCCTCTCTGCGATCAACCAATAAAGGAGGACAGCAGGGATAGCTCACCATCCTGTTGGGATGCTCTCCGAGGGCCTCCTGCATTTCGGGACTGATTGTGATCGCCAGATCGCAGGCTCGATAGCGGCGCGCGAAACACTCGCCGAGGCGACGCAGGCACCAGCCATGTCCACCTGCTGCAAATGTCGGCCAATCCATGAAAAACCCGGCCAGAGGAATCTGCAACCGGCGGGCCATCCGGATCCCAATCTCAGCCAACCCGGTCTCCGCGCCAATCACCACAAGATCAGGCCGGAAAGCCTTTGCAAACTGGACGGCTCCCGCCTCCTCAAACCCCATCCCAAAATGCTTCAGATCATGCCCCCACTTTGAGAAACGGGTCCGAATCAATCGTCCCACCAACCGGCGAAGCTGTACCGCATACGTCGGCAGGGAATACGACTCCGCGTTTACCGCATCCGTTATCACCGCTGCCTCAACAGCCGGCTGGCCCACAAAGTGATAGTACAATTGGCGACTTCCTCCCTGCGTCAGTCGAGGCGGATTGGAGGTCACCAACAACACCCGGATCACTTCCCGCGCCCCTGCCCCGGAAGGCCTCATCCCGCAACCTGATGCGCGGCGAAATCCCCAGCCCGAAGGGATCGATACAACTCGGTGTACTGTTGGCTCACTTGCTTTAAGTCCACCCCTGCCTCGGCCGATAGGCGCGCCCGCTCACGGAGTTGGTCGCGCTCGCCTGAATCAAAGGCCAACCACCTCTCCAGTTGCCGCGCGAGTTGGACGGCGTCGGCGGGATCGAATAAAAACCCGTTTCCCCCATCCTTCACGAGTTCAGGAATGCCCCCCACCCGGCTTGCCGCAACTGGTGTTCCGCTCGCCAGGGACTCTGCCACGACATTCGGAAAGTTGTCGGCCTGCGACGGCACGATGGTCAGATCGGCCGCCGCGAAACACCGCGCCATCGCCGCCTCCGTGCGCAGATTTCCCAGCCAACGCCACCAGTCGGGCAGGGGATGCCGGGGAGCCTCCCCAACGTAAATCACTCGGCAATTGGTGGCATTCAGACAGGCGGATTCCATCGCCTGCCGAAGGACCCGGATGGATTTCAACGGATTGCCCACATTGGAAGCGGCAAAGAGAAGCACGGGCAAAGGCCCCTCAAGGTCAAAGCTCCGTCGCGCCCCCGCACGTAGTCGGGGATGAAATATCTTCAAATCAATCCCGTTGGGAATCGTCAGGCAGGGAACGTCCTGGAAAATTCGGCTGGCTCGGGCCTCGTCCGCCAGCCAACGACTCGGGGCCACCACCACAAGGCGTCGGCGCATGCTTCGCATGGCCTTATGCTTTCTGGCATGACTGCGCGCCGCCTCACGCTGCGCCAGCGGTGTCAAAACATGAGGACAGACGGAACAGTCGCTTTTGTGGCCGTCACACCCCAGACTGTACGAGCAACCACCGGTAAAGGGGGTCATGTCATGGAGCGTCCAGACCACCGGTATCCCGGCAGGCACACGGGCAAGGGAATCCGCATAGTCGAGAAAATCACACATCCAATGGAAATGCAAAAGCCCAGCATCCGAAAAGGTCTTTGTCATGGCTAAACCATGACAACTTCGATCACTGAAAAAAGGGGTTCCGACCGGCGTTGTCCCGCGATATCCGGCGGGAAGCCGCTCCAGCTGAAATGCGCGCCACCACCGCCACAGCCGATCCATCCGGCCTTCGAGATCGGGAACTTCACGGCAGTGAGGCCGCTCCTCGTCCACCTCCAGACCATACAGGGTGGCGCAACATCCGGCCCGCCGCAAACCGCGCACCAACCGGTCCGCCGCCAGCCCGGCTCCGCCGCGACCGGGATAGGCGCAATAATGATGGAAGAGCGGCTCTGAGGGATCCTCAACCGTCTTCATGTTGGATTCTCTTATTTGATTTATCATAAAAATGGAGGTGATGCAGAAGGGCCTCTACCGGCATCGTGTTGATGGGCTCAATGCGCCGCTGGGAGGCGCGTAGATCCGCGATCTGGGCTGCCCGCCCCGCCATCCATCCGGCTAGCACGACCCGTGCTGTCGCGGCTTCAGGAATGCTGAGATCCAGCAGGGGGGTCTTAGTCCCCGCAAGCAGACGCATCCCGCTCGCCTTTGGAAAATAATACCGGCCTTGTGTAAGAATCACGAAGGGGATCGCCCCGGAAAGGGCAAAAACCTGCAAATGGTAGGAAAGGGCCACCACCCCGGATGAACGCCAAACGAGGGCCTTCGCCAACGAGGGATCCTGTAACGGCTCAATGTTGGCAAACCTGACTGACTTCCCCAACAGGGTTCGCAATTTCTCGCCCACCGCCACGTCACTGCCGGAATGTCCCCGCACACTCATCGGCACAAAGACATGATGGCCATCAAAGGCGAGATGCCGGAGCCCTTCCGCCAAGGCTTCCAGCGGGGAGCCGATATCACCGACGTAATCGGCTGCCCTGTAATGAATAACCAAATACGGACTTCCGGGTCGCACTCCATGGCCCTGGAGCAGGCGGGCCCATTGGGCCTCTCCTGCAGCGGGAAGGAAATACGCCTCGTCCCCCACCACCGGCGCCCGCCCCACCCTGTCCATCCGGGAACCCTCATCAATCGGGGCAAGGGGAGCCCGCAGGCTGAAATGGGAAGAACAGGCGCAAATGCGGGAAGCTACAGCTTGGGACCAGCGATGGCGTAACGGCCCAACACCCTGCGAGGAAGTGATGATCGGCACTCCGCGGTGCCTCGCCGCTCGATACAGAGCCGATCGATACAGCAGCGTTACATGCGGGGCGATGTCATTCATATTTCCACACCCCACTGCATAAAGGGCATCGCTTCGACTGAGGGCCTCGGTCGTCACTTGCCATCCGCTGCTGCCCGACAGCAACCGTTCACGGCGCGCCACCCATCTCTCCTGCAAATAGGGCTGCCTCAGCCGACCAAGCCATCCTATCCAATGGAATCGTTTCAGACGGCCAATGGCCTCGGGAATGGCCAACCGCGCACTTTCAATGAATTGGGTGTTGGAAAGCGCAGGCAGACGACCCCCGCCTCGACACGGCACGATAAATTCGACCTCGCCCAAGGCCGCCAGAATCCGGCGATGGGCCGCGATCAGCATCGCATCATCGCCTAAATTGCCGTACGCCTCCCCGTGATCGAGAAAGATCCGCACCGGACCTCCAGGAAGCCTCGGCAAAGGCTGAAATCTGCTCAAGGTCTGCAAGGGAAACTGCTTGGGAATACGTCTATTAATGACCGCCCGCGGAGCGGAGTACTGGGACGCGCGCGGCACCTCTGCCACACGGGCTCAGCAGTCCGTCTCTTAGCCGATAGTGGAGATCTGCCTGCTCAATCGTGCTCAGCCGGTGTGCGATCACCAGTAACGTCATCGTTCCGCGGATACGCTCGATCGCCGCCAGCAAGGCATTCTCTGTCTCGGAATCAAGGGCGCTGGTCGCCTCATCGAGGACGAGAAACCGGGGCCGTCGGTACAAGGCCCTCGCCAAACCAACGCGCTGGCGCTGCCCACCGGACAAGCGAACCCCTCGCTCGCCCACCATGGTGTCCAGCGTCAGGCCGTCCATAAGGCGGCCATTTTGCTCCAACTGGGCAATCCTCAGGACTTCATGGATCCGCCCCTCGTCGCGATCGGCCTCCGGAACCCCAAAGGCAACATTGGCCCCAAGGGTGTCATCGATCAGAAAAATCTCCTGTGGGACCACACCGATTCCGGCCCGATAGGCCCGCATTCGCACCGGGTCAAGGACCTCCCCGTCCAACCGTAGCTGTCCCTTCTCGGGCTCCAAAAGGCCTAGGATGAGATCCACCAAGGTGGACTTTCCACACCCGGTCTCTCCACTCAAAGCGACAAACCGGTTCCGAGGGATGATCATCGTCAGATTCTGGAACAGGGGCTCACTCTTGCCTTTGTGACGATAGGTGATGGCGTCCAGCGTGATGGCCTCCCGCCATGGCAAGACTTCGGGAGCACGTGCATCAAACAACGCCACCGCAGGCTGCAGGCACCCCTCCAATTCATCACGTATTTCTTCAAGGGCATGCCGGGAGGTGGATATGCCGGTTAGGCATCCATACATGATCTGGAAATTCGGCACAAGGCGATATCCTGCAAGGGCGAACACGCCCAAGGTGGGAATGAGGGGCGCCAGAGAAGCCCCCGACCCAAGGGTGTACAGGGCCAACAACACGATCGCTCCGAAAGCCATCGGCTCAACAAGGTAACGGGGACCGTTGGCAATGACCGGAATCCACATCGAGAAACGGGCCTGCTCCGCAGACCACTTGGCGTACCGTTTCAAGAAGATGGCCTCCACCCCGTTCAGCTTGATCGGCTTGATCCCCCCAAGTGCTTGGAGCGCCTCTTTCATGGCTCCGCGATTGGAAACCTTGAGGCCACCGGAGGTGCGCTCCCTCAAGGGCCTCAGGGCGGCATAGGAAACGAGATAAAAAACCGCGAGGGCCCCACCCATTGTGACACAGATACGGGGATCCAGAAGACCAATCGCCAGCACCAGTAAGAGCAGGGTCACCGCCCTTGCCATAAATTCAAGAAAAGGCGCCAAAATCCCCACCACGAAGGTCATTACATCGCCGGCCGTTTTCTTAAGGAGTTCCCCGGTGTTGTGTTCGAGAAAATAGGCGTAGGGATTCGCGAGAATATGGGCGAGGACCCGCGTCCTCAACCAATGCCCCAACCCGTGCACATACCGGGCCCGGATCACCTCCCCCATCAGCAGTGAAAGATTCGCGAGGAAGAGAAAGGTGATGGACCCGACCCCGGCCAAAAAAATCAACTGCTCCACCGTGGCCATGGGCCAGACCGCTGTCACCCATTCTCCCAACGGACTCGCGAAAAACTGGCGAGGGTCAGCCACCAATGCGAGAAACGGGAAGATGGATGTCACCCCCGCCACCTGCAAGAGTCCCTGCAGAAGGGCAAAGGCGAATAGGGACAACAGACGCAAGCGGCCGTAGGGAGCCGCCAACCGGTAAATCGCTCTCGTCACTTCCATCATCACAGACTCACGGTTCCAAGGAGGCGAGCCACTGGGGATGAGCCTCCGCGAAATCCGCCACCTCCTCGAATATCCGTTCCATGGGAGTGCGGGGCCGCCAATCCCAGACGCGCTGGGCCATCCCGCAATCCAGAACCACCCATGGAAGATCATTCGCCCGATTGACCGATATCGCGTCGGGATACGGGCTCCGCGTATCAGGAAATCGCTCACGGCACCATCGGGTCAGCTCGGCAAGGGAAAAGGAATGTTCGCGCCCTCCGCCTATATTGAGGACCCGCGGAAGACCGTGTTCGATGCGCCGCTCGAGCATCTGGGCATCCAACAAGGGCATGAGGTCACGGGGGTGAACAACATCGCGCACCTGCCTGCCCATCCCGTCAAACCCGACATATTGCAAGGACCGGCCTTCACGATGGGCGTGTATCCAATAGGCGACGATTCCTTGCCCGGGATGCCCGAATTGGCCCGCCCCCGCCATGACCCCGCACCGGTTGATCCAGACGGGAAACTCATATTGTCGCCCATACTCGAGCGCCACCAACTCACTGCTGCGCTTGCTGCACCCATAAAGGGACAGTGGGGGCTCCGTGGAAAGATCCTCGCCGATCCCATCGAGGGTGAGCCCCCTCGGCAACGGGCCAGCGAGCTCAAATCGTTCAAGGCGCCGCCCGCCAGGCAGCTCCGCGCTGAGCATCGACACCCGGACCCGCCTCAAGACTTCCATCGAATAGACGCGGCTCGTTGACAGAAGAATGAACATAGCTCCAGTCTTGCGACAATACTCAAGAAGATTGAGCGTCCCAATAAGATTGTGTCCCATCACCTGTCTGGCACTGCTCCGACCGTCCACCCCCGCCAGAACAGACGGATTTGCCGCGGCATCAATCACGACATCGCAACCGGGAAAGGCTTCGACGTCCTCTACGCACCTCAAGTCCGCATGTCGTAGCCCCACCCCGAGACGCTGTAGTGATTCGACGTTGTACCACGCCCCGGTTCGGCTGAGATTGTCGATACCAATAACCTCACGATCGGGAAAACCGGTCCGGATGGCCCGCGCCAAAGTCGAGCCGACAAACCCACAGACACCTGTGATCAGAATCCGCATCTTATTACTCAGCCATTAATTTGGTTAACATTGATACGGTATCCATCGGGATCGCTATCGTTATCGGGATCGGGTCTCGAGCTGCATGGCAGACGGGTCTCAGGACGTCCGAGCCCCGATAGCGATTGAGGCCACCTGTTTTATCAGCGGAGTAATACTGGAGGATCATAAGAGGAAGGGAGCGTAATGGAGTTGATAAGCGGGCTCGATCCCGCGGTCGGAAATCTTTCGCGCGGGGTTTCCGGCCACTACCGTCCATGGCTCGACATCACGGCTCACCACACTCCCCGCACCGACCACGGCCCCCTCGCCAATCCTGACTCCAGGACAGATCAACGCGCCATACCCAATCCACGCATGGCTCCCAATATGTAGGGCGCCGCCCTTGTCCGTGAAGAGGGGGCAGTGAGCATCATGCCCAAGTGTCAGCAAGACAGCCTCCGGGCCAATGCTGACATCATGGCCGGTCTGAATGGTATGTTGGCGCCCGTCCATGACAGTCCCAAAGTTCACAACCGTGCGCTCTCCAAGGTAAACCTTCCTTCCATTTAGAAACCGGCATCGCATGTCAACTGAGCTGCCCTTCCCAAAGCCTCCCAGCCAACGCCGTAGGTAGTGATGGCGTAGTGACCGATTCGGCAGCCTTCCACAGCAATCGTTGTATAGATAGGCCAGCACTGCACCTGCAAAGACGCGCCGATTCATCAATGCACACATGGCAACGGATGCCCTGCCAACCGTATCAGGCCCCCTCGAAAGGTCGCCACGGAATGGTGCTCGCGCACACGGGGCACCGCCGCCACCGCGGCCTTCGCCAGAGCTTCAAAATCGGCCACCGCTCTCTCCAGACCGCGGATGATGGCGTCCGCAGATTCATCCTCCAAGGCCACCCCCGCCGCGCCCACCTCCATGAGTTCGGCAATGGCCGTCCCACGGGTATACAAGACAGGCCGTCCAATGATGGCCGCCTCAATCGCAATACGGGATAGCCTGTTGTGATAGGCCTCTCGTCGGTAAGGAAGCAGCACAAGGTCGCTCGCCAGGAGTAACTGGAAAAAATCCTCCGCTGCGAGATTGTCGCGAACAAGGGTGATGCGGGGATGTCCCACCCATTCCGGTGGTGCGCCAACCGTCTTGCCGTCAGGCAAATCAAAGCCCTCCTTCCATTGGACAATGAAGCGCACCCTTGCCAGCCCTTCGCGGCCCATTGCTAGGTTGAGGGCCTGCCTTAGCAGCGCACTCCCCTTTTCATACCGCGCCAGTCCAGGACAATTGACCACGGGTTCGTCCCCACGAACCGCCCGCTCCTTCGGAATCCCCGCCGCTGAAACGGGATGGGGAAAGACCTTTACAGGAAGTTTGCTGAAGAGGCTCAACTCACGCTGCATCGCCACCGTCTCCGCTCCAAGATGCACCTTTCCGGTGCTCACCCAGGGGGATAAGAGATGAAAACAGCTGCGGGCGATAAGGGTCGACATCGTGGTCGGGAAATAAACCGCCTGCCGCATCGATTCGTATCGGCCGAATCCCTGCACAAAGAGAAGAAGGAGGCGCGCGCCCTTCATCCTCTCCCCACCGGTAATCAAACGGGTCCACGCCAGAAGATGCTGTAGCCGGGTGGTGAGGACAAGAATCCAGTCATAACCGGGGGCCTGCTCGAGCCACGTGCGGATGTCACTCCGGTAGACCTGACTGTGCTTCATTCCGCCAAGGGTACCCTGGTACTGCGTGTCGAGCCAACAGTTCGCCCGCAGGACTGGATTCACGCGGAGCACCGCGCAGAGCTGCCGGCCGCAATCGGTGTGCCCGAGTATGTCGACCTCATCGCCACTCGCACGTAGCCCGCGGGCAAGCGTCCCGATGTACGCCGGCCAATGGCCCGTGTCTTCCCGCAGGGCCTCCTCGATGATGAGAATGCGCATGTCTTATGCCGGTTTGGCACCGGCACCGTAAACGCTAGTGCTCCAGCGTCAGCCGGTGCCGCCAACTCTCAATCAGCTGGCGGTAAATGTCCTCAAGGGAAACCGTGATCTCCCATCCGGGATAGTCCCGGCCGATCTTCTCCAGATTGGAGTAGTAGCAAATGTGGTCACCGGCACGGTTCGCTTCATCGTACCTGTGCAGCACGGGGTTTCCCGTCAGCTCGCCTATGGCCTCAATCGCCTCCAGTACGGAACAACTGTTGCGCAGTCCGCCTCCAAGATTGTAGACCTCCGCGGGCCGGGGAAATTGGATGAAAGCCTCCACAAAAGCTGCCACATCATGACTGTGGATATTATCGCGGACCTGCTTTCCTTTGTAACCAAAAATGGTGAACGGTTTCTCCTCAAGGTGCGTCCGCACAAGAAAACTGAGAAATCCGTGAAGCTGCACACCGCTGTGGTTGGGGCCTGTCAGACAACCACCGCGAAGACAGCAGGTCGGCATCCCGAAATAACGGCCATACTCCTGAACGAGAAGATCCGCCGCCGCCTTGCTCGCCCCGAAAAGGGAATGCATGGATTGATCAATCGGAAAATCTTCCGCAATGCCTCCTGCATACACTGGGTCGCTGAATTCCCAACGGGTGACCGTTTCGCGCAGCGCAAGGGTATTGGGACGGTCTCCATAGACCTTGTTCGTGGAAAAAAATACAAAGGGGGAGTCCTTCGCGAAATGGCGTGCGGCCTCCAGCAGGTTCAGGGTCCCCACGGCGTTGGTCTCAAAATCGTCGAAGGGAATGGCCGCCGCCCGGTCATGGCTGGGCTGGGCCGCGGCATGGATGATGGCCGCCGGTCGTACCGACTCCACCAGGCGGGAAATACCGGTCCGATCACGGATATCCAGCTCGTGGTGGGTGTAAGCGGCTCCAAGTTGGGTGGAGACGCGCTCGCGGTTCCAAAGGGTATCCCCGGCAGGCCCGAAAAACACCGCCCGCTGGTTGTTGTCCACCCCGTGGACCTTCCATCCTCGTTGCGCAAAATAAACGCTCACCTCCGATCCAATCAGGCCGGATGAGCCGGTCACCAGTAGTGTCTTTGTTCCCATGATTCTGCTAGCCCTCCTGATGCTGCCGCCCTTGGTCAAAACCAGACAAGCCGGAAAACCAATCGCGCGGATGCGGAAAGGAGTCTCGCTTGTTGTCTGTTATGTACATGTCTTTTCCCATGGCTTTCATCCTGATGGGTCACACCGGAGTGCTGAGTACATCGACCTCCTCCCGGAAGGTCAAGGTCAATACCGTCCGCCTTAAAAATCCGTCGCTGCTGCCGTCCTCACCGGCCCGGATTGCTCAACACATCACGCACTAATCGGGCCAACTGCTCCGCCACTACGGAAATGGAATACCGGCGCGCGATCAATGTCTTGGCACGCCTCGACCGGTCCTCGTAGGCCTCCACCGGCATTCGCTTGCTTGCACGTAAAGCTGTCGCCACACTCTCGCGACAAGGTCCCGCACGTAGAGCGATTCGCTCCTGAAGGGCCTCAGGAAAGTTGCACCCATCGGAAATAATAGGGACCAGCCCGGAGCGCATTGCCTCAAGAACACTGGTGGGAAATCCCTCGCTGTGGGACGGAAGGACAAAATAGTGTGCAGCCCCAAAAAGGGCCGCTTTTTCTGCCCCGAATGCAGGGCCATAAAGGCTGACACTCGCCGCGGATGCGCTCCGCTTGAGGAGGGCGCGCAAAGGCGCCTCTTCGCCATCATCGGGCCCGGCTATGATCAGGCGGGAATCGCCGCTTTTCCAGATCTCACTGCGCTCCCACCCTTCAATCAGTGGCCGTAGGCCCTTCTTGTGATGGAGCCGTCCGAGGAATAGAAACACCAACGGGCAACCTGGGCTCTTAGGCCGGAGATCATCGGGTGCAGCCACGGCATTGGGGATGTGCACAAGGGGTATGCCAAGACGGCTCCTGAGGCTCTCCTTCTCGGGCCGTGAGACCGCCCGGCAGACCGTCGCTCGCCTTTGCAAACGGCCCTCCACAAGGCTGAAAAAAAGGCGTTTGCGCCACCGTTTTTGCCGCATCGACCAAGGCTCCAGCATCCCGTGGGGAACACTCACCCAACGAAACCCAGCAGCCCTGAGATAGGCGCCCCAATGGGTTGGATATTGCCAGCACCCATGGGTCACCACGACATCCTCGCACGGATTCAAAGCAGCGCCCCGGGCCGCCTTCCAGCACTGCGCCTCTCTTCCCACCTGGACCGGCCTCGCCAAGATGGGCTCTGCAAAGACCGGAACCTCTGCGGCGTTGGCAGGATACCATAACTCGGAGGCAATATCATGGGCCGCCCAGAGCGGCCCGGCCGTGGAAATGGCCGCGTTCCAGATGCCAAAGTTCACGGAGTCCACCCGGTCGACAAGGTTGATCAGTCGCATCGGGCAGCGCTCCGGGAGTTCATGGCAAAACTGCGGCTCAGGGCCCTCGCCCAACTGTCCGGAGTCCACCGCTCAATGTGGTCTATCGCCGCCTCACTCATCGCCCGCCAGGTGGCATCGGACAAAGACGCCGCACGCTCCAGCAACGACACAAGGGCTGGCATACAGCGGGGATCAAAGCTGAATCCGGTTTTCGTGGTGAGGAGGTCGGGAAGGCACCCGCAAGTCTCGCTCAGGAGAAGGGGAACGCCCGCCGCCATGGCCTCATTCACCACAAGGCCCCATGGCTCAAACAGACTGGGGAGAACAAACCACTCCGCACCGGCATAAAGAGCGGGCAACTCCTCGTACGGTACCCATTTTCTAATGATAATGCGTTCGTCCGCAAAGGCCTCAAGGCTTTCAAACAAAGGGCCTCCGCCAACCAACACAAGGCGCCGGTCCGCCGGTAAGCTCGCGCGCCGGAAAGCCTCGACGAGAAACATGAGGTTCTTCTCCTCCACAAAACGGGCCACACACAGAAAATCACTACCGCGCCGCTTGGGTTGGCGTGGCCGGAAATGGAAATTGCTCACAACACTGTACCCGGTCTGCAATTGCCCCTCGGATATGCGCAACCGCTGCCGGAAATGGTCTCTTGCGCGTTGCCCTGAGACAAAGACCGCATCACACACGGCACGGATCAGAATGGCCTTCACCGCATCCCGAACCGGCCCATGCGCATACCACGATTCGGCAAAAAGCACCACCCTCAGCCCAAGAATCCTGCTCAGGACGAGGATCGCGAGGTAAGCGGGGCGCGCATATCCGGCTACCGCAACCATGCGGATACGCCTGCTGCGCACCAGTTTTAGAAAACGCCCCACTCGCCGCATGAAATCAGCCGCCTCAACGGGTTTCGGGGAAAGGGCATAGACGGCATCCGGCGTCGACCCGGACCACTGGTAGAGGTAGTCAGCGGACCCGAAATCCGCCACCTGCACAAGATGGTCGGACCGGCGCCTCAAAGCAAGGGCACGGGCGAGGTGGTAAGGTCCGGTTCGATCCCAGATAAGCAGGACGTTCCCGTCTGGCATCAATCAGCCGCTGCCGGTTGTCACCTTTGTCAACAAGGTCGCCCATTGGTCCTGCTGCCGCTCACCGGAGTAGGCCCGCTCGTAGAGAGCCCGGCTTCGTTCGGCCATCCGCGCTAGAGTGCCGGGATCAGCAGCCACCGCGCGCAAGAGGGCATGGAGCCGGTCACTGTCGCCCTCCTCCACCACAAACCCAATCTCTTCGGTCTGAATGAGTCGCCCAAGCGCGCTGTCCAAGCCTCCAATCAACAGAACAGGTTTACCGGCCTTGAGAATGCCATAAAACTTGCTGGGAAACAAATGGGCCTCCATCGCGGGTCTCAAACTCAGCCAATGGAGATCAGGGACCTGCAATCCGGATCCCAGAATCTCAAGGGGCAGATACGGGAAAAATCGCACTGGTGCCTCGCTGCCCTCAAACCGGGAACGGAGAATCTCGCCGCCATGGCCGCCTCCCACAAACACCCACTCCACGCCAGGCACATCCACCCACGCTTCAATGGCCCGCAAAACCGTGCGAAAATCATGCCCGCGACCAAGATTGCCAAAATGGCCCAACACCAGGTTGCCCGTCAGTCCCCAATGGCGGCGAAGGGTCGCCACTGTCGAGGCCTCCGCCTCGGATTGCACCGCCCAGTTCTCTATCACCCGCACCCGCGCATCGCCCACCCCGCGATGGCGTAATGCCGCAGCCATCGGATCGCTGATTGCCACGACAGCCTCGGCCTGACGGAGACTCCAATCCCGCCACCCACGCAGACCGCTCAATCCTCTGCACACTGCCCCAAGCGCCAGCCGACCGACCGGCCTTCGTCCTTCCCAATGGTCCGCCGCCGTGACCGCCGCCATCGCAATCTCGGGAAACACATCCTGACACCACGACACCACCTTGAATGGCTTGAAAAGCCGCGCCAGCGCCACTGTGACCCCGATCAGCGGGGGATCGGTTGTCACGACCACGACATCGGCCGTCTTCACTTGTCTCAAAAGAAAGACCGCCATTGAAACGTGCAGACTGGCGTAATCGAGCAGTCGCCCGATGGGGCTTTGGCGCCCGAAAGCGGTCGACCTCAGCCGAATAACCGGCACGCCATCGACCACTTCAGTCTGGGGACGCCGCACCCGGGCTTCCAGATACCCGGCGCTCCCGCAGACCACCTTTACCTGAAACGCGGCCCGCTCCAGCCGGTCACACAGGCTGCCGAGAATCTGCGCTGTGGCACAGGGATCGGGTCGATAAAACCGGTTGAAGAAGTAGACGGTGCGTTTCATGCCGTGGGGGAGCTTGTTGGAAGGGGACGGGATTTCAAGCGTCGGGC
>JBEAQI010000290.1:0-7434 GCA_041163965.1 Verrucomicrobiota bacterium
TTTGCCCCCAGTCCAACCGGATTTTTTCACATTGGAAGCGCCCGCACGGCTCTCTTCAACTGGCTCTATGCACGCCATACGGGAGGGACCTTTATTCTCCGGATTGAGGACACCGATGCGGGCCGCAACACACAGGAGGCCTTGGACGTGCTGCTGAGCGGGATGCGCTGGTTGGGGCTTGATTGGGATGAGGGGCCGGAGGTCGGGGGCGACTTTGGGCCTTACTTTCAGAGCCAACGATACGATATCTACAGGGAGTATTTGAGTCGCCTCGCGTCGGCTGGCCGCACCTATGAACTGGATGGCGCGATCTATTTCCGTTTGGAAGGGGAACGTTACACGGAGTTCGACAGCTACCTCGGCAAGGAGGTCGAAAAGGTCCGCGCCGAACCGGTTATCATTGATGATGCGATCCGCGGTCAGGTCACCCGCGCCGAGGACCGGGACTTCGTTCTCTTCCGCTCCGATGGGTCGCCGACCTTTCATTTTGTCAACGTCGTGGATGATTTAACGATGCGGGTCAGCCACGTCATCCGCGGCGAGGATCACCTCAGCAACGCCAGCAAGCACGTGGAGCTATTCAAGGCCTTTGGGGCACCGGTGCCCCGCTTTGCCCACCTGCCGCTTATCCTTAAGGACCCCAAAGTCGGCAAGGGCAAGATGAGCAAGCGGGACAAGGGGGCGCTCATCGACGAGTATCGGGACCGGCATTTTCTTGCCGCCGCGGTGCGCAATGCTGTCGCCCTGCTGGGGTGGAATCCAGGCGACGACAGGGAGGTCATGGACATTGGAGAGATGATCGAGGCCTTTGATATTGCCGCCATTCAGAAAGGGGCGGCCCGCTTCGATGAGGCCAAAATGCACCACATCAACTTTCAGTATCTGAAAGCTCTTCCGGTCGAGACCTATGCATGGGTCGCGCGTCCCGTCCTCACCGAAAAGGGCCTCATTGGGGACGCATTTGAAGAAGATCAGTTGCAACGGGTCCTCGGCCTCTGTCAGGAAAAGATTACCTCACTGGAGGAGCTCCCGACCTTTGCCGCCTACTTTTTTCAGGACACCTACGCGGAGGACTCGGCGGTCCTGCAAAAGCTGCAGAAAAGGGGAAATGTCAGCCAATTGGCGCGGGAGGTGGCGGTAGCCATGGCACCCGTCACCGACACCGAGTGGACGGTCCCGGCCCTTGAAGCAGCCTTTACGCAGTTGGCAAGTGCGCACGGTGAGGAAAAACCCTTCCGCTGGTGGCCGGTGGCGCGATTTGCCGTGAGCGGGACTTCCAGCGGCCCCGATTTCCTTCCAATGCTGGCGGTCCTTGGCAAGGACTGCGTGCTGAGGCGGCTTCAGCGCTTTGCCGAACGAAATGCGCTGGCTGGCGGAGAGGGCTGAACTGCAGCCTTGACCCGGCATCAACGACAACAACTACTTACGCGATTATGTCAGACCAATCTGCATTCCCCAAACTTCCTACCTTGGAGGCGATCGTCACTCTCTGTAAGCGACGCGGCTTTATCTTCCAGTCCAGCGAAATATACGGTGGCTACTCGGGGTTCTTTGATTATGGGCCCCTCGGGGCTGAGTTGAAACGTAACATCAAGGACGCCTGGTGGCGCGCGATGGTGCAGGAGCGCGAGGACATTGTCGGTCTGGATTCAACCATTATCATGCATCCGCAGATCTGGAGGGCCAGTGGTCACGTCGATGGCTTCAATGATCCCATGGTGGATTGCCGGGAGTCGAAGCGGCGCTTTCGCGCCGACCAGCTGTTTTTCTCGCCGGTCAGCGTTGACGGGCGGACGATCGGCTATGTGTCGGTGGAGGAGTCCGGCACCATGCAGGGAGAAGCGGAGGAAAAGGCCGACCAGTTGAAGCGAAAATTGGCTGTCCAAGGCACCCTAGATCCCATTCATCTCAAGGACTATACGGAGGCCCTGCCGGAGGAGTACGCGCAGATTCCAAGCCCAGCCACCGGAAATCCGGGAACCCTGACCCCACCACGACAGTTCAATCTGATGTTCGAAACACGGGTGGGTCCCTTGGCGGACGCGTCATCGGTTTCCTATCTGCGGCCCGAAACCGCTCAGGGCATCTTTCAGAATTTCAAGAATGTGGTCGATACCAGCCGCGTCAAAATCCCCTTTGGTATCGCTCAGATCGGCAAGGCCTTCCGCAACGAAATCACTCCGCGAAACTTCATTTTCCGCTCGCGCGAGTTTGAGCAGATGGAGATCGAGTACTTTATCGATCCTGATGAGTCAACATGGCCAAAGGTCTACCGTGAATGGATCGAGACCTGCAAGGCATGGCTCGTCAGTATCGGCATTCCGGCGGCAATGATCGGTGAGGATGTTCATCCTGCCGAAAAGCTCTCCCATTATTCCAAAGGCACCACTGATCTCACGTTTACCTTTCCCTTCGGTACCCAGGAGCTGTGGGGAATCGCCTGCCGCGGGTGCTTCGATCTCACGCAGCACCAGGAGCACAGTGGCAAGTCGATGGAGTTCTTTGATGAAAACCGTAAGGAGAAGTACATCCCCCACGTTGTGGAGCCGTCCCTTGGTGTCGACCGGACGCTCCTGGCTGTGCTGACGGCCGCCTACTGCGAGGATGAGGTTCCTAACGACAAGGGCGAACCGGAAAAGCGGGTCTACCTGCGCTTCCATCCCAGAATTGCTCCCTACAAGGCCGCGGTCTTCCCACTCCTCAAAAACAAGCCCGAACTGGTCGATTGCGCGCGCACCTTGTACAAGCGCCTGCAGCGGCGTTGGAATGTGGCATGGGATGCGTCGGGCGCCATTGGAAGGCGCTATCGACGCCAGGATGAGATCGGCACCCCCTTCGGAATCACCATCGACTTTGACACCGTGGAGAAGGACCAATGTGTCACCATCCGGGACCGCGACACGACCGAACAGGTGCGTGTCCCTCTGGATGAGGTGGAAGCTTGGCTGGACAGCCGGATCAACGCCTGATTCGAGGCCCATTGCACCGCGGACCCACCTAACTGCCGGGAGCGTTGTTTCAGGGGTGCGCGACAACGCGGATGGGGACCAGTTTTGAGACGGGTGTGTGGCTGCGCTCGGCGATGTCCTTGACACTGACAAGGACGTTGGTCTCGGGAAAATAACTGGCCGCGCAGCCGGGAGTAATGTCATAGGAAACCACGACAAATCCATCCGCGCGGCGCTGCTGGCCATCGCCGTAGTCACTTTCCAGATCAACGCGTTGGCCGGCCTCAAGTCCCAGCCGCTGGATGTCGATCGGATTAAGAAAGAGGACTCTGCGTTCGTTACGAATGCCGCGATACCGATCATTCAGGCCGTAAATGGTCGTATTGTACTGATCATGGGAACGGATTGTCATCAGCCGCAGGCAATCCGGGGGAATAGCAAGGTCGGGAAGGGGCACGCTGACGAAGTGGGCTTTCTCCCCAGCTGTGTTCCACCGGCGCTGCGCGGCGCTGTTGCCGAGATGAAATCCACCGGGGGCGCGCAAGCGCTCGTTGAAGGTCTCGAAACCGGCAATGGAACGCGAAATCACATCTCGGATACGGGCATAGTCCCCGATAAGTCCTTCCCAGTCGATCTGCGAATCGCGGAGGGTCGCCTTGGCGATGCCGGCGACAATGGCCGGTTCGCTTCGCAGATGGGGTGAAGCAGGGCGCTGGCGACCGGTCGAACTGTGGACCATGCTCATGGAATCCTCCACACTGACAGACTGCAATCCACCAGCCTGTTGGTCCCGTTCGGTCCGACCGAGGCAGGGAAGAATAAAGGCCTCCCGGCCATGGACGAGGTGGCTTCTGTTGAGTTTGGTCGACACCTGGACAGTGAGCGGACATTGCCTGAGGGCCGCCTCGGTAAAAGCGCTGTCGGGAGTGGCGCGGACAAAGTTGCCTCCCATCGCAATGAAGGCCTTGGCCTTCCCGTTGGCCATGGCCTCAATCGCTGCCACCGCGTCATAGCCCGGCTCGCTCGGTGGTTGGAAGCCGCAGGCGCTGCCGAGTCGCTCCAAAAAGGCTGGGCTCGGCTTTTCGTAGATGCCCATCGTCCGGTCACCTTGGACGTTACTGTGGCCCCGCACGGGACACGCGCCAGCACCGGGGCGCCCAATGTTGCCCCGCAGCAAGAGGAGATTGAGGACCTGCTGGATGGTCGCTACGGCATACCGCTGCTGCGTCAGCCCCATCGCCCAACAGGCAATGACTCGGTCAGCCCCAACATAAAGCCGCGCCACGTCGCGCATCTCGGCCTCGCTGAGGCCGGATTGTTCGGTGATCGCCTCCCATGAAAGGGCCGCGAGGTCCGCCTTCAGCTTCTCAAAGCCACTGGTGTGGGCCGCAATAAACTCGGAATCCAGCAAGGATTGTTCGGCTTGTGCGTCCAATTCAAGGACCGCCTTTTGAATCCCTTTGAAAACGGCAAGGTCTCCCCCGATGAGCGGCTGCAGGTAGAGGGAGGAAATCCGGCTGGAGCGGTTGGTCAGCATGGCCGGGACATCCTGAGGGTGAAGAAATTCCAACAGACCCTTTTCTTTAATGGGATTGATGGAGACTATCTGCGCCCCGCGGGCACGGGCCTTTTGCAACTCGGTCAGCATGCGCGGATGATTGGTGCCGGGATTTTGCCCGATGATCAGGATCAGATCAGCCAGCGCAAAATCCTCCAGCCGCACCGTTCCCTTGCCGATCCCGATGGAATCGGTCATCGCCACGCCGCTCGATTCATGGCACATATTTGAGCAGTCGGGAAGATTGTTGGTGCCAAACTGCCGCACAAAAAGTTGATACAGGAAAGCCGCCTCATTGCTCGTCCGCCCAGAGGTGTAAAAGATAGCTTCATTGGGCGATTCAAGCGAACGCAGGTGTTCGCCTATTTTTTCGAACGCGGCCTCCCACGAAACGGAGTCGTAGCGATCAGTCTGGGGGTTGTATTGAAGCGGTTCAGCCAGTCGGCCCTGCGACTCCAGCCAATAGTCCGATTTCTCAAGCAGGCTCGTCACGGTGTGTTGACGGAAAAAATCGCCATTAACCTTGCCTCGCATGGTCTCGGCGGCGATGGCCTTGACGCCGTTTTCACAGAATTCTGTGACGGAGGTGTCATGCGGGTCCGGCCATGCGCATCCCGGGCAATCAAAGCCCCCCGGTTGGTTCATCCGGAGCAGGGCAGGAATGGCTTTGGCGGGGTTGCCGGCTTTGGCAACATGCTTGGAACTGGCGGCCAATGCAGGCCAACCGCCCGCTGCTCCTCGGGATGAATCAGCTTTCATTCTTCTTTACTGAAGGCAATGTTTTCAGGATGCGAGTAAATCGTGAACCGGTGTTGGCGATTAAAGGCCACGAGGGTCAAGCCCGACCCCTTGGCGGCCTCAACCGCCAGACTTGAAGGTGCTGATATCGCGCTGAGGTAGGGAATGCCGGCACGGCATGCCTTGTTGACAATCTCAAAGGAAACGCGCCCGCTGACCTGTAGCACGGCCGCATCAGCAATCCGATCATGGAAGAGCAGATAGCCGATCACCTTATCGACGGCATTGTGCCGGCCGACATCCTCGAAGAGACACAGACAGTGGCCTTCCCGAGCAAAAGCGGCCGCCGCATGGGCCCCGCCGCTGGCCCGGAAGGTGTCCTGCGCCTGCCGTAGCTTTTCTTCCAACTGACCAAAGAATGTCCAGGGAAGCGGCTCGCGAGGTGGGGTCAAAAGAATCGGAAAGCCCTCGAATGACTTCTTCCCGCAATAGCCGCAGGAGGCATGGGTGATCAGGGCCTGATTCTTCATGACCCGTTCGCACAGGTAGATGTCCGGAACCTGAACGCGGGCTGTGTCGACGCCCTCCACCTCCAGCAGCTCAATTGTCTCGACGCTTCCGTCCGGGCGAACAATTCCATCGGACAGTAAAAGACCGCGCACCAGCCAGTCGTCGTGTCCAGGCGTGCGCATCGTGACGCTGAAGGCCTTTCCGTTGAGCTCGATTTGCAAGGGCGCTTCAATTGCAAGGCAATCGCGACGCAAGGTCCCCGCACCGTTTTCCACACGCCATGCCGTCGCCTCCATCGTCTCTTGTATCGGGTCCATCTTCATGCCGCGAAAATTCCCCACCAGAGGCGAGCCGCCACCGCCAGAACGAGAAAGCCCGTGACGCGGCGGACCTGCGGCCCAGTCAGGCGAGTGGAAAGGGTCCTTGAACCGAGTTGGCCACCCAGCAAGACAGCGAGCGGACACAGCCAATAGAGAGAGGAGTGGTCGTCCAGAAAGACGCTCGGCCCCTTGGTGAGTTGGCCCAACAGGCCCATCAAGGAATTGAGAGCGATGAATATGCTCGCCGTTCCGGCGATTTGGCGGGCCTTGTCGGCCCGCAGCAAATGAAGGACGGGGGAGAGAAAGATGCCCCCGCCGATTCCGGAAAGGCCGGCCACTGACCCCAAAAGCACTCCGATAAAGAGCAAAATGATTGGCGGCAGCCTGCGTGTCATCTCACTTGCCCCCACGTTGATGCAGAGGGCCAACCCCGCGCCCGTCAGTCCAAACGCCAGAATCCAGAAGTACGCACCTTCCTCAATACGCCATGAGCCGGCCATAAAGGCGGCCGGCATGGAGCCCGACAACAGCGGTAGTAGGGGCCTTGGGCGGATGTGTCCCCTCCACAGAAGCAAGGCGCTGCCCTGCGCCGAAACCAAAAGGTTGCAAAGCAGGGCCAGTAGGGGAATAGTCGATACCGGCAATCCCGCCACCACCAGCAACGCAATGTAGGAGCTGCCACCCCCAAACCCGGCCATCGAATAAAGAAGGGCCACCACGAAAAACAGGATCGGGATTAGCCATGTCATTCCTCAGCCTCCCAGTGACCACATTTCCGGCCGCTGCGGAGCCGTTGATGAAACCGCCCGTCCACGGAGTTCGGAATAGCGGTCCGTCCGTCCTCCCCAATGGCGGCGCAGACGCTCAACCATGGCCGCTTCCTCGAGACTCTCACCCCGAATCCACTCTTTGAGGTTAATGCCGGTTTCCGCAAAGAGACAGGTATAGAGAACACCACTCGCGGAGAGACGGGCACGGTCGCATCCTCCACAAAACGGCTCGGTGATGGAATTAATGAATCCAACCTGAACCCCCGTGTCCGTGTAAACATATCGTCGCGCAGTCTCGTGCACCGACTGGTCGCTGGCCGGCACAAGGTCCCACTCCCTGGACAGCATCGCCAGAACACGTGCTCCGCTGACAACATCGTCGCGTTGCCATCCGTTTGTCCGGCCCACATCCATGTATTCGATGTACCGCAGTTCGATGCCGGCGTCACGGCAACGCGCCGCCAGAGGAACGGCTTGGGACTCATTGATGCCCGGCCGCAGAACAGCGTTCACCTTGACCCTGAAGCCCATCTCCTGCGCCAGTAGGATGTTGTTCCAAATGAGCTCGGGATCGACCGCCCGTCCCGCAA
>JBEAQI010000291.1:0-2740 GCA_041163965.1 Verrucomicrobiota bacterium
TGATTGGCGCGGCACTTCCCCGCATTGAAGAAACCCTGAACCTTAATCCCGATGCCCCTTGACGTTTTGCAACATCCACTGGGTGAGCACTTGGTGAATCACTTGCGGCGGCGCGAGACCCCGCCGCAGAGTTTTCGGCGCTATTGCGAGCAGGTCACCACGCTGTTGGCGCTTGAAGCCACGCGGGATATCCGCACCGAGGGCCGATTGATCGAGACTCCGCTGGAGGCGATGGAAGCGGCCTTTGTGAGCGAGCCCGTGGTGGTGGTGGCGATTTTAAGAGCGGGCGCGGGCATGGTGGACAGTGTGGTCCGTCTTTTGCCGGAGGTCTCGGTGGGGTACATCGGGTTGGAGCGCGATGAGGAGACCGCCAAGGCCCGCCATTATTATCGCAAGTTTCCCCCGATGGAGGGTCGGCGGGTGATGTTGGTGGATCCGATGCTGGCCACTGGAGGGTCCGCCGAACAGGCCTTGGAAACAATTTATGCAGCGGGGGCGCGGGCGGTGGATTTCCTGTGCATTGTCGCTGCTCCGGAAGGCGTGCAGCGACTTGAGGCCCGCTTTCCGATGGTGCGCATCTTTGCCGCCGCATTGGACCGCGAGCTCGACGCCAACAAGTACATCCGTCCCGGGTTGGGGGATTTTGGCGATCGTCTTTACGGAACCTGAGGCAAGCGCTCAGCTCACGTACTTTTGCACAATCGGGATGCGCCTTCCGACGCCGAAGGCGAGCGGGGTGATCTTCAGCCCCGGGGCAGCCTGCTTGCGCTTGTATTCATTCAGGTCGACGAGGCGGATGACGTCCCTTACGGTGGCGGCGTTGTAACCCGCTTCTATGATTTCCTCTGAGGACTGCCCTTCCTCGACGTAGCGTTTGAGGATGGCATCAAGGACGGGATATGGAGGAAGCGAATCCTCATCCTTTTGGTCTGGGCGAAGCTCCGCGGATGGCGCCTTGGTAATGGTGTTCCATGGGATGATTTCCCGGTTTCGGTTGACCCAATGAGCAAGGGCGTAGACGCGGGTTTTCGGGAGGTCCGAGATGACCGCGAGGCCGCCGGCCATATCCCCGTAGAGCGTACAGTACCCAACTGCGATTTCGCTTTTGTTGCCTGTGGTGAGGAGGAGGGCGCCAAATTTGTTGGAGACCGCCATGAGGACCAGTCCACGGGCCCGCGCCTGTATGTTTTCCTCGGTGACGTCCTCCGGTAGGCCAGAAAAGAGCGGTGACAGCACCCGCTTGCTGGCGTCCACAATCTCCTCAATCGGGAGGACGTGGAAGTCGATTCCAAGGTGTTCGGCAAGCAGGCGCGCGTCGTCGCGGCTATGCTGGCTGGAGATGGCCGAGGGCAGGCCGATTCCGATGACATTGCGGGCGCCGAGGGCTTCCACGGCGAGGGCCGCGGTCAAGGCAGAATCGATACCCCCGCTGAGGCCGATGAGGCCCTTGGTGAAGCCGCTTTTGGTGGCGTAATCCCGCAAGCCGAGGACAAGCGCGTCATGGATGTCAGCGAGCGAATCCCGCTGAAAATTCGGGTCAACGCAGGGCGACTCCCCTTTCAGGTCAATGACTTGGGCATCCTCTCTGAAGGGCGCAAGTCCAGCGCGCAATTCACCGGTTTCAGACATGACCATGGAGTGGCCGTCGAAGACCAGTTCATCGTTGCCTCCCACCGAGTTGACGTAGACAACCGGGCGTCGGACGCGTAGAGCAGCGGCCCGGACGATGGCCTGCCGGGTGGAGTCCTTTCCGTAGTGCCATGGGCTGGCGGAGAGGTTCAGGACCATGTCGACATCGCCTTTGGCGAGAATGGCCAGCGGGTCAGTGGCATAGTGCCGACTGGTGTCCACGATCGGGCCGGTCCAGATATCCTCGCAAATGGTAATTCCGAACCGCCAGCCTTTCCAGTTGATGACGGTCGGCTCCTGGGCGGCCTCGAAATAGCGGTCCTCGTCGAAGACATCGTAGGTTGGCAGGAGGCACTTGTGGGCGAGGTGGCGGACCTTGCCCCGCTCGCACCAGGCCGCGCTATTCAGAAAGCGCCGCCCCTTCTCCGCGTTGTTCTTTTCAACGGTTCCGATGAGGGCTGGAACCTTGCCGGTCTGCTCCGCGATTTCCTTGAGGGCCTGCTGGCAATCCCGCACGAAGTTTGACTTGAAGAGCAGGTCGCGCGGAGGATAGCCGCAGAGCGCAAGTTCCGGGAAAACGATGAGGTCGGCCCCTTGCTGCACCAGTTCCTGATACCGGGAGATGATTTTGCGGGCGTTCCCGTGGAGGTCCCCAACATGTGTGTTGATTTGAGCCAACCCGATCTTCATGTCAGCCCTTAAATCAATTGCCGGCCCAATGTCCAAACCTTATCTGGGGCAAGTCAGGGAGGGTTAGGAAATTGGAGGAAAAAGAAAGGTGGCATTGCCAAACGCGGTTTGGTCGGCAAATTGGTGGGGCATGCAAGCTCAAACCCTGATTCAATCATTGAGGCAGTGCGCGGTCCTTTTTTGTATCGTGGGGACCGTGTCCGCGGCGGAAATAGAAGTAGATTTGCGGACTGCTCTGGAGCGTGCCCCGCAGGCCAATTTTGAGGTTTTGTTGATGCGGGAGGGGCTGACCGCGCAGACCGAAGCGGTCCGCGCGGCTCGCTCTGGGCTGTTGCCGCAGGTTACCCTCGGGATCACCCAGGCCCGGGCGATGTCACCGAATGTGGACGCCTTCACCTCCTCTTTTCCCGGCGTGCCGAAA
>JBEAQI010000292.1:0-2509 GCA_041163965.1 Verrucomicrobiota bacterium
GCCGCCAGCGCTGCATGGTCCACAGGGCACTTCCCGCCCCCTTGATGCTCACTATCCTTCATGTCTTGTCTCTGTTTTTGGGTTTTTTCGTAATCGTCAAAAAGTCATTCCAATAAAGCCACAAAACGCCAGCTCTGCAAAGGGTTTCTCCCCAAAATCGAACCGCCTCCTTCAACAAGGCCCTCAGCGGCGGTGGATACGGCCCGCTCGTTACCAGTGGTCAGATATTGAGCGGCGTGCAGACAAGGGCCTCCGTCGGTATCACCTCCTTCGCGGAGGCCTTCACCTGCCTCTTGGCGGTGGTCTTTTTTCTCCTCAAAGGGGGAACCATCAACATGGTCCTGTTCATTCCGATGTGCACCGGAGCCCTCATTTCGGTGCCCTTCGCCGCGTTCGCCGTCAGCCGTACCCGAGAGCTCACCCTCCAACGTGTCATCGGCCTTCTGACCCTTGCCATGGGCGCCCTCACCATCCTCAAGGCGCTCTCCTGACTCAGCCCCTCAGACAAGGGCCTCAATCCGGGGTCCGGGTGATACGTCGGCGAGCATCCGCCGCACCTCATTTGTGTAGTTGGGATTCATGACAATTATCAACGAATCGGGGTTGCGGCGTATCATGCGCGGCCCCTCGATCGGCAATCCGCTGCCCGGCAACCACGTGCCCTGCTTGTGGGGATTGATGTCAACCGCTCCCTTGATTGAAACATGGGCGTCTAGAGCCGACAGAAAAGCCACCGCCTTGGAACCTCCCCCCCAAAGAAAAACCGGCCTTCCACGACGGTGATGGCGCTCAATCAAGGCATGCCAATGCTGTATTCGCGCCGCCACCCGCCCACTGAAAAAGGAAAAAGCGGGCGTAGGAATCGGACCCGCAACCTCCTGCGCCAACCCCACCGGATGCGCAATCAGGCAGATGTACTGGCCGGAAAAAACCGTCCACAGGCGCTCCAGCGTGAAACCGGCCCGCGCCAAGAGGGCCCGCATGCTTCGGGGGGAAAAGTAGTGGCAATGTTCATAGTACACATCCCAAAACGCTCCAGTCTCCAAAACGCGCTCCCCGTTCGGAACCTGAATAAAAAGAGGACACCCGGATTCGACAAGACTCGCTCTGAGTCCACGAAGAAAATTCAGCGGCTCCGCGATGTGTTCCAAGGTCATTTTGAGGGACACCAGATCGGGGTGCCCCAAAGGCTCACCGGGCTCATAATGGCGTTGCTCAAGCTGCAGATAGCGGCGCTCCGCAAAGGGTATGCGCTCTGGACAGATCGCCGGATCAATCCCGATTCCACGATTTTGTCCACTTGCGCACAGCCTGCGGAGGAAGTCGGCCTTCCCGCACCCAATGTCGCAGATGGTCTTGCCCCTGAGTCCGCAGCAAGCCACCAATTGGCGCACCAACTCATCTTCAAAATTTGAAAAACAAGGGGAATAGTGCTGGGTCTCCTCATACAATTCTCCATAATTGACCGCGAAGGGTGAAAACCGACGATTGAAAACCAGCCCGCATTCATGGCAACGCGCCAAGCTGATCTCTCCCCGCTCAACGGCATGGGCACTGGCCGGCGAATAGCAGAGGCTCGTGTTCATGACCGGAACGCCATGTTTGCTCCACCCCACCTCGAAACGTGTCCCGCCACACCCCGGGCACGCCGTCACTTCCGCCACTGCTTGCGCAGGAACCGAATTCATTTGGTCCCACCAATCGCATTTCCCACCAAGGTCGCCGTTTCAAAAGCAGGGGAACGGGACGCTGCGGGAGGTTCTATCAATCGCACCTCGGGCACCGGAACAACAAACCGACCCCCGGCCTCCGCGTAGGAGGATAGCTGCGACATGATCTCGTCGGCAAAATTCCACGCCAGAATAAGCAGCACCTCGGGTCGCCGCGCCTCGATAGCTTCAAGGGGAACAATCGGCAACCGGGAACCGATCATCATTTTGCCCTGTTTAAAGGCGTTCAAGTCCACCACAAACTCAAGCTCCTCAACACCGATTCCGCAGTACGCAAGAAATGTCGTGGCTTTCGCCGCCGCCCCATAAGCGGCCACCTTCATGCCATTGGAATTGAATTCCTCAAGCAGCCCCCGCAGATCGCACCGGATCCGCCTCGCCTTGGACTCAAGTCCGGCAATGAACCCCTTGCTGCTCACTCCCATCGCCGCTTCCTTTGCCAAAAGGGGACTCACCGTCCCGTCCTCCATTGGGTCATGGCCAACCACGACCCGAAGGGAACCGCCATGAATCGAAATGTGTTCGACCCCCACCACCGCCAGATCCACGGAACGCATCAGCAACACCAGCGAAGTCAGGGAAAAGTAAAACAGGTGCTGATGATAAACGGTATCGAATTCTCCCTTACGCACCATGTCCACCAGCCAGGGAACTTCGAATATGGCCAGTCCATCGGGCTTGAGAATGCGCTTAACCCCTTTTAAAAACCCCATCAAATCCGCCACGTGCGCCAAAACGTTGGTGCCAATAAAAACATCTGCCATGACCCCGTTGTCCGC